>NZ_JAUBQR010000189.1:0-13188 GCF_036701385.1 Microcoleus sp. Pol12B4
GCATAATCGACATCTTGAATATGACGAGAAAAACACTTTTTTACATAAGATTCAGACGTTAATACCGGGTCTAAATTCCGACAGGGACGACCAGTAACAAAAGCATGAAACATCGGGTCAATGTAATCGGGTCCCACCTTAAAAGATTGAACATTCAAGCCGCGACGGATTAAAAAAGCTAAAAGGGCGATCGTTACAGTCGTCTTTCCCGCCCCGCTGCGTTCGCCAGCAATTACTAAAGCCATAGTTCTCGATTAGTTACAAAAAATACAGAAAGCAGCCAGGTGATAAAATTACGAGTATTGGTCTTGAACTTTTAAAATAATACTTCTTTAACGAACCGCGAAGACGCGAAAGCCGCGAAGGAAGAAGGAGAAGAATATAGGTAATTTCGTTGCTTTTTAGCAGTATTTTATAGTTTTGAGTCAAAGAACATTATTAATTCAAAACTCATAACTTCTAACTCACAACTTCTAAAAAAGTAGGGCAGACATTGCCTGCCCCACTAAATATTAACTCAATCCTTCTTCCTTCTTCCGACGGACATCGGACTGATATCCGTTACATCCGTTACATCCGTTACACAATCCGTTGCCGAACTTCTCTTTACCGCTTAGCCAACTTCAGCATTTGAGCCGTCACTGCCAAACTTTCTTCGTAAAGCACATCTCGGCCCCAACTCTGCAAGTGCTGGCCCAGCAAGTGTTCCGTCACCTGATCGAACAGAGGACTCACCTGGTTAAACCGATCGGTTTGAGCGCCACCCTTCGTTTCCATCCGCATACAGCCGCCCACTTCCGAACACAGAACCGTACCGCAGTCAGCCTTCTCGTTCGTAGAACTCAAACGCAGAGCAATCAAATCGCCCGGGACATCGCCCGTATCAGCAGTAGGAATAGCAGCCAACTCCGCTTCTACAACCCGTTCGTCCGGCCCCGCGAATTTAATTCGCTTGATTTGGTAATCGCCCTCTTCCTGTTTGAAAGCAACAGGACGCCACTGAAGCCGGCTCGCCAGCCAACCCAAATACATCAGCGCTTGCGTAGAATTGTCCTGTTCGTAATCGATCGTCACCCGATCGATTTCCCGAATCGCAGCGCGACGTTCCGGGGCGTCAAAAGCCTCAGCAGCCAACTCCTGCCATGCGGCCAGGCGGCGCCAATTGAGATCCGCGATCGGAATTCCCTCCTCGATCAGACTGTGCATCAACAGCAATTCAGCTTCAGACTCGGCAAAGCTGCTAGAGTCAACAATCACAGAACTGCTAATTGCCGCCAGCCGCTGGAACAAACCCCGATCGGCATCAGGATTCGCTTTCCACCACAGCAGCGTCGGCAAATCCGGGATCGTCAACGCCGTCACGATGCCGCTCACCCGTTCCAAAGCAGCTTCCGTACCCCGGAGCGTAATATACTCGCAGCAGATCAGATTGCCAGTGGTGCGCTTGTGAACCGGACAATAAGCAGCCACTTGAGCCTGCACGCCTGTATCTTCCCCCGCCGTCGGGCACAGAGCAATAATCCGGCAGGGATTGGCAGCCACAATCGCGTCAGCCACGCCCGAACCCCCCGAACCCAAACCACTCGATCCCATCTCCTCGCCATTTGAATTTTTGCGAGCCACTTCTTCCCGCAAAGTCGCCAGCAATTCAGCGTTAGGTTTGCCAGTTCTCGGCAGCCCGTAAGCTTTTTGAGCCACCCTGATGCTAGATGCCGTCATCGGCCCGGTAATACCGTCCACCGGCCCGTCGTAAAACCCCAGATCCGCTAATAACCGCTGAGTTTCTTCGGGTTCGTAGACTACAAAAGTAAAAGTTGTTGCCCTACTAGCGATCGGAGAATCGCCCTTTGAACCAGATTCTCTGTAACTTTCCCAAATTTGACTCAATTCGGCCTCTATTTGGTCGAGCGACACATCTTTAGGATTTTGCAGCGAAACCAGAGGCGGAGCTTTCATCGGTGTCATCGTCATAAATCTTTTCTCCTTTGTTATTTGTTATTAGTCATTAGTCATTGGTTCTTAGTCATTGGTTCTTAGTCATTGGTTTTTAGCTAATCAATAATGGCTAATCCTGACCAATAAACTAAAGACTGCTGACTAATGACTTTTAAAGTCTGCGCCACTTGCGGCCGTCTCTGTTAATTAGCAGTTCTGCTTCCGCCGGTTCCCAAGTACCCGCTTCGTATTTAGGAACCAAATCTGGGTCGCTGGACGATTCCCAATCCATCAGCGCCGGCGTTACAACCCGCCAAGCTTCTTCCACTTCATCAGAACGGGTAAACAAAGTTTGGTCGCCCAGCATACAATCAATTAACAGGCGATCGTAAGCATCCGAAGATGTCACCCCAAAGGAAGAACCGTAACTGAAATCCATATCCACCGTCCGCGTCCGCAAATCCGGCCCCGGCATTTTCGCCTCAAACCTCAGCGAAATCCCCTCGTTCGGATGCACGCGCATAGTCAAAACGTTAGGAGTAGTTTGTTGGGCCGCGGACTGAAAGATTAGCAGCGGAACTTCGCGGAATTGAATCGCAATTTCGCTAACTTTTTTCGGCAACCGTTTGCCGGTTCGCAGGTAAAAAGGCACTCCCTGCCAGCGCCAGTTGTCAATCATAAACTTCATCGCCACAAAAGTCGGCGTTGTCGAGTTGGGAGCAACCCCCGGTTCTTCGTGATATCCTGGCACCGGTTTGCCCTTCATCCAACCTGCGGAATATTGACCCCGAATCGCTGAGAAGTCCAAGTTATTCAAATCTGCCAAGCGAGTTGCTTGCAGAACTTTCATCTTTTCGGTGCGGATGCTGTCAGCGTCGAGCGAGTTCGGCGGTTCCATCGCCGTCAGACAGAAAATCTGCATCAAGTGGTTTTGCAGCATATCCCGCAACGCCCCAGAGGATTCGTAGTAACCGGCCCGGTCTTCTACGCCTACTGTTTCTGCAACTGTAATTTGTACGTGATCGACAAATTGCCGATTCCACAGCGGTTCAAAAATCGCGTTAGCAAACCGGAACACCATTAAATTCTGAACAGTTTCTTTGCCCAAATAGTGGTCGATCCGGTAAACTTGCTGTTCTTGGCAAACCTGCTGCACGACTCGGTTGAGAGCTTTTGCCGAACTCAAGTCGCGGCCGAAGGGTTTTTCAATTACCAAGCGGTGTTTTGCTGGATCGACCAGCATTTGAGCCGCGCCCAGTTGCCTAATTGCTTCTGGGAAAAAGTTCGGGGAAACTGATAGATAAAATATGTGATTGCCGCGAGTTCTCCTTTCTTCGTCGAGTTCCGCTAAGAAAGCTTTGAGCTTTTGATAGCTTTCCGGGTTGTCAATGTCGCCGGGACAGTAGTACAAACCTTGAGCGAAATCTTGCCACAATTCTTCACTGCCAATGCCGCCGCCAAATTCTTCAATGCCTTCGCGCATTTGCTCTCGGAAGTAATCGTGACTCCAAGGGCGGCGGGCTACTCCCACCACGGTAGTTTCCGGTGGCAAGCGCCGATCGCGCTTCATCTGATAAATTGCAGGTACCAGTTTGCGCTGGGTGAGATCCCCAGAAGCTCCAAAGATTACCAGAATTTGTGGTTCCGGCACCCGTTCTTTTCGCAAACCGACCCGCAGTGGATTTTCAAGTAGCGTTACCATTATTTATTTTCCTTGTTCTAGTGGTGTTAACCCTGCCAAGACACCATGATAGTTTGCGGTCATTTCTGCTAGTTGCTGGGTGAGAGAATTAATCGATTCTTAATACTGCTAGAGGAGGCAAAGGATTTGGCTCTCTAGGAACTCAGAGAGCCATTAATCTCAAAATCCCTAGAGAGGATTTAAAACTCGGCATTTAAGAACCCAAATAATTATCTATTCCGATTCCTAAATGCTTCTGCCTTTCCGGATACAGATATCTGCCTAAGCGACGGGTGACAACTTCTGGACTTTCTCTTGCAAGGAATCCATCAGGCATTGGAACGGGGTGACGAATTTATCAATCCCGTCGAGGAGCAAGTCTGCCATCACTTGGTCCAAGTTGATGTTGATGTCGGGATCTTTGAGACTTTCGATCAGCGTGTAAGCTTCTTCAACGTTGTTCTCAATCCGGGGTGCGACATCGCAGTGGTCGAAACAAGCTTCAACGGTGTTCGGTGGCAAAGTGTTAACGGTGTCGGGGCCGATTAGTTCATCGACGTACATGACATCGCTGTAGTTGGGGTTTTTGGTGCTGGTGGAAGCCCACAGTAAGCGCTGTACTTTGGCTCCTTTGGCTGCTAAAGCTTGCCAGCGATCGCTCGCTACGATCTCTTTATACTTCTGGTAAGCTACCTTCGCATTGGCGATCGCAATTTTTCCCTTCACTGCTTCCAGTTTAGCTTTTGTGGAAATATCTGTGACATTTTTGAGTTTCTCGTCAATCTTGCCATCGACATTGATGTCGATCCGGCTCAAGAAGAAACTGGCAACAGAAGCAATATTGCTAATATCCAAACCTTTAGCCGCCCGCGCTTCTAAACCGCGAATGTAAGCCCAGAAGGTTTCGACGTAGCTGTCAACGGAGAATAGCAAAGTCACGTTAACGTTAATCCCTTCGCTGATGACTCGCTCAACTGCGGGCAAACCTTGAGCGGTTCCCGGAATCTTAATCATCACGTTTTCTTTGCCGATCGCATGATAATAGCGCAAGGCTTCGCTAATCGTGCTTTCTGTATCGTTGGCGATCGTCGGTGGGACTTCAATGCTAATGTAACCGTCCAAACCCTTCGACTCTGCGTAAACTGGGGCGAAGATGTCGCAAGCGTTGCGGATATCTTCAAATACCAGAGATTCGTAAATCTCCATAACAGATTTGCCCGCCCGGATGCCCGCTTCGATATCAGCGTCGTAAATCACATTACCTGCGATCGCTTTCTCAAAAATAGCCGGATTAGATGTAATCCCGCGCAGTCCCCTACTTTCAATCATCTTTTTGAGTTCGCCGGACTCGATCAGATCGCGAGTCAAATTGTCCATCCAGATACTTTGGCCAATTTCTTTGATTTCTAACAGGTGATTCGTTGGTGTTGCTGTCATTACTGTAACTCCTACAATTTGATAGCTGTTAATTGGAAATTGGAAATTGGGAATTGAAAATTGAAAATTGGCAATGGGGAATTGGTAATTGGGAGTCGAAAGTTATAAGTTAAAACCCTCTTCCTTCTTCCTGACATCCGTTACATCCGTTACATCCCGTACATTGCTCGTTGCCGAACTTTCCTCTTCCTGACATCCGTTACATCCGTTACATCTTGTACATTGCTCGTTGCCGAACTTCCTTCACTCTTGGGCAGTTCTAGGATTGCGCGATCGATCTTGAATAAAAGACTCGACCATCGCTACATTCTCTTTACTGCCGATAATCAAGGGCGATCGCTCGTGCAGTTTGGTCGGCACAACGTCTAAAATGTCTTGAACTCCCGTACTTGCCCGCCCGCCGGCTTGCTCCATCAAAAACGCCAAGGGAGCCGATTCGTAGAGCAAACGCAATTTGCCTTCAGGTTTTTTCACCGTTCCGGGGTACAAAAACACGCCTCCCTGGAACAAAATCCGGTGGAAATCTCCCACCAAAGCCCCACCATACCGGGCGGTGTAGCCTTCGCTGCGGTGTACGTAGCGAATGTAGTCTCTCAAAGATTCCTCCCACTGCCAGAAGTTGCCTTCATTAACGCTGTAAATCGGGCCGCGATCGGGAACCTTAATGTTTTCGTTAGCTAGAATAAACTCGCCCAAACTGGGGTCGAGGGTAAAGGAATGAACACCCTGACCGATCGAATAAACCAGCATGGTACTGGGGCCGTAGAGCACATAACCAGCGGCAATTTGTTTGTGTCCATGTTGCAGCAAGTCGGAAGCAGAACCATCTGCATCGTCCCCCTCTTGCTTGCGGATGCTGAATATGGAGCCTACATTGAGATTGATGTCAAGATTGGAAGAACCGTCTATAGGATCGTAGAGCAGACTGTAACGCCCGATCGGACAATTTTCGGGAATGTAGTAGGGTTTTTCCATTTCCTCCGAAGCCAAGCGGCAGACAAGTCCGCTTTGCTGGAATACCGAGATAAAGACTTCATTGGCATAGATATCCATCTTTTTGACGGATTCTCCCTGCACGTTCGTAGCCCCTGTAAACCCCAAGGCATCTGCCATTAATCCGGCTCTGCTGAGCCGCCTCGCGATCAGCTTGGCAGCTAGTCCGATGCGATTCATCAGGGCACTGAGATCCTGAGCATCTGCTGAAAAGCTGTGAAGTTGCTGGAGTACGTGACGAGATAGGGTTGTGCAATCGCGGTCTAAGGCTTGCACCTGATCTGTCGGGCCCAGGCGGGTTTCCCCTGTCGGCGCGTTTACCATGATTTTGATGTCCTCCCTGTCTTGCTGCTCTGGATTTGGGTTTGATGGAGTCCTTGACACTTGCCGCTGAATTGGCTATGAGACCGATCGTCCCCTAACTTCTATCTTAGGAAGGGTTTTGCGAAAGGGGGATAAACTTTAGGTGAATTTTAGATCTCCATCGAAAGTGTTATCAAAGAGTGAGGCGTTCGATCGACTATTTAGCCGGGAATTGTCTTCAAAATCACTAAATTTTTTAATTAACAGATCTTGACGCTCTTGACCTAGAGGAAGAGCAGAAGGAAGAAGCAAGAAGGAAGAAGGAAGATTGTTGCTGGATTAATTATCAAAAATATTTTTAAAGATATCGCAGTAAAAATTGGTTTTACAGGGGCAAAAAATCTCGATATTTATAAAAATACGACTGCAAAACGGGAAGCCGATCGCACTTCTTGAATAGGTAGCTTAAATGATTAGTTGAGAGTAGCGATCGCCTTTTCCATTGGTTATGCTTGAATCAGGGCGATCGTTTCTGCCAGTTTACCGCTCAACAAAAATAAAGATGTTTGTGGTTAAATACCGTATAAAGGCAAGAAATATCTCGCCCTGACTGAGGTAGTGTCGTTAAGCTCCTGTATCTCCTCTCCTAAAGGTTCCATTAATGAGTATTTCGCCTAGAAATAAAAAAATTATCCTGTTTTTGGCAGCCAACCCCAAAAATACCACCCCTGTGGACTTACAGAAAGAGGCGAAGGAAGTTGCAGAGGGGTTACAACGCTCTAAAAAAGTCGACAAGTTCCAACTTGAGCAACAGTGGGCGGTGACACCCAGAGAAATGCAGCGAGCCATATTAGATTATAAACCAGAGATTGTGCATTTCTCTGGGCATGGTGCAGGAGAAGGCGGTTTAGCCTTGGAAGATGAGGCGGGACAAATTAAGCTGGTCAATACCAAAGCTTTGGCAGCTTTATTTGAGGCGTTTAATGAGTACGTGGAGTGCGTAATACTCAACGCTTGCTATTCAGAAGTGCAAGCGGCTGCGATCGCACGTCACATTCCTTATGTGATCGGCATGAAGCAAGCGGTGGGAGATAGCGCCGCACGAGAATTTGCTGTAGGTTTTTACGATACGTTGGCGGCGGGGGAGTCGATCGAATTTGCCTATAAATTGGGTTGCGTTAGCATCAGCATGGCTGGTATTTCAGAAGAGCTGACTCCGGTATTAAAGAAAAAGTCGGATTTTTCTGAGTTGGGTGCAGCAGGGCGATCGGGCGATGCTTCTGGTAACGATATCGTTGAGGAGTCGTCGCCTGTGGTGGAAAATCCGCGCTCTAGCGCCGTATCTCCCGTTTCGAGTTCCAATTTAGACAACCCAGAAGGTTCTGTTAGTTTAGATTCACCCCTATATATTGCTCGGCCTCCCATTGAATCTGACTGCTACCAAACTATTGTTAAGCCCGGAGCTTTAATCCGAATCAAAGCCCCCCGGCAAATGGGAAAAACTTCCTTATTGCAGCGAATTTTATACAACGCCAAGGAACAGGGTTATCAAACGGCTTATTTAAACTTTCAATGGGCTGATGGCAGTTTTCTAACCAATCTTGATGAGTTGTTGCAGTGGTTTTGTGGTGAGATTACCAATGAATTAAATTTAGAAGATAGGTTAGGAGAATATTGGAAAGGCGTTCTCGGCAGTAAAAATAAAAGCACGAAGTATTTCCAACGCTATCTACTATCTAACAGCGATCAGCCTGTTGTTTTAGGGTTAGATGAAGTCGATCGCATTTTTGAGCATTCCGAAATAGCCACCGACTTCTTTGGATTATTACGAGCTTGGCACGAACGGGGCAAAAATGAGGAAATTTGGAAAAAGCTGAGGTTGGTCATTTCTCACTCTCAAGAAGTTTATATTCCTCTCAATATTAATCAGTCGCCATTTAACGTGGGATTGCCCATAGAATTACCTGAACTCAATCAGAGACAGGTAACAGATTTAGTGAACAGACACCAATTAAATTGGTCAAATCAAGAGATTTGTGACCTGATGGAAATGGTGGGCGGTCATCCTTATTTAGTGCGAGTTGCTCTCTACCAAATTGCCAGAGGCAGAATTAGCTTAGATAGCTTGCTAAAAGTCGCTCCTACTGAAGAAGGCCCTTACTACGATCATTTACGACGGCATTTAGTTAACTTGGAACAAGATGCAGAACTAGCAGCAACAATTAGACAAGTCATTAACAGCGAACAACCTGTAGAAATTAATACCGGAGAGGCTTTTAAATTGCGAAGCATGGGGTTGATCAAATTTCAGGGAAATGCTGTCATGCCATTGTGTGGTTTGTATCGTCAATATTTTCGCCATCGCCTAGCCTCTCCCCAACCGAATATGACTGCTGGGCAACAAACGAATAACCAATCAAGTTTGGAGCTAGAGAGTAATTTAGGAACTATAATTTTCTCCGATGTTGTTAATTCCACCGCTTTATCAGTTGCCAACCAAAAGCTGACACTAGAATTAGTGAATCGAGATTTCAACATCATCCGAGGCATCTGCGCTAAACATCAAGGCAAAGTTCTTAAAGAAATGGGCGATGGTTTATTAATTTTCTTTCCAGAAAGTGCCGTAAAAGCAGTAGCCTGTGCGCTAGAAATACAGCGAAGTCTCGCCGAAGCTGCTACAACCTTACCTGCGAGCCATGTCCTGCAACACCGGATTGGTATTCACTTGGGGGAAATATTCTTTCTTAATAATGATATCAGGGGGGCTGGTGTAAATTTAGCGGCTCGTTTAGAAGGCAAAGCAGAGCCAGGAGGAATCTGTATTTCTGAAACAGTTTATCAAGTCGTTAAAACCCACTCACCTTTAAATGTAATTGACTTAGGTATGCAACAGTTAAAGGGAATTACTGAACCTGTACGGCTGTACAAATTGATTTCTTGATTCTCTGATTTTCCACCTATAAATTAACAATGACCTATGAAGGATTATCAATACCAAGTTGGGGGTAGCCTGCCTGCAAACGCCCCAACTTATGTCACTAGAAAGGCGGATGAAGAACTTTATCAAGCTTTAAAAGCTGGAGAATTTTGCTACGTTCTTAATTCCCGACAAATGGGAAAATCATCCCTGCGAGTGCGGACAATGCAGCGGTTACAAGCAGAGGGAATTGCCTGTAGTAGCATTGATATCACAGAAATTGGCACCTCAGACATTACGCCAGAAGAGTGGTATGCAGGCGTGATTGATAGCATCGTCAGCCGATTAGATTTGTATGACGTTTTTGATTTAGATGAATGGTGGGAGCAGAACAGCTTACTATCGAATGTTAAACGATTCAGTAAATTTTTTGAAGAAGTATTACTCAAGATAATCTCAGAAAATATAGTAATTTTTGTCGATGAGTCTGACAGTTTACTCAGCTTAAATTTTAAAATAGAAGATTTTTTTGCTGTGATTCGTGATTGCTATAATAATCGAGCTGATAAACCCGACTATCGTCGATTAACATTTACGATGTTAGGGGTAGCTACTCCCTCAGATTTAATTCAAGACAAGCGACGCACTCCGTTTAATATTGGTCGAGGAATAGAGTTAACGGGGTTTCAATTAGCAGAAGCCCAACCTTTAGCAGTGGGGTTAGAAACTCAAGCGGAAAATTCTCAAGCTGTGTTAGAAGCAGTATTATATTGGACGGGCGGACAGCCATTTTTAACACAAAAGCTTTGTAAACTAATGCTCGGTAGTGCCAATAATATACCCATTCCAAATCCCGCTGACTGGGTAGAAAGTTTAGTCCAAGAAAACGTGATTGATAATTGGGAAGCACAGGATGAACCAGAACATTTAAAAACGATTAGAGGACGCATTTTACGCAGCGAACAGCGTGCCAGTCGGTTATTGGGACTCTATCAGCAAATTTTGCAGCACAATGAAATAGCGACTGATGATACTCCCGAACAAATGGAACTGCGATTAACTGGGTTGGTGGTTAAGCAGTCTGGCAAACTTAAAGTTTATAACCCCATTTATCAATCGGTTTTTAACCTGGATTGGGTGGAAAAACAATTAGCGGAGCTCCGCCCTTACAGCGAAAGTTTTAAAGTTTGGATAGAGTCTAATTGCCAAGATGAATCGCGACTTTTGCGGGGTCAAGCCTTGCACGATGCTCACACTTGGGCAGCAGATAAAAGTTTGAGCGATTTGGATTATCAGTTTTTAAATGCCAGCCGGGAAGTCCAACAACGGGAAGTTGAACGAGAGTTAGAAGCACAGAGACAAGCGAATAAAATTTTGACTCAAGCGAATCAGACTCTAATTAAAGCAGAGCAATTAGCCACGTATAAAGTCACTCAAGCCCAGAATTTAGCAAATGTCATCCAGGAAACTGCTTTTTCTAATGAATCATTTCGTTCAGGACAGACATTCCAAGCACTGTTGGAAGCATTAAAGGCAGGGCAAGCATTCAAACAGCTAGATTCTTCATCCGAGACGACAAAACATATTAGAGGACGAGTGATAGCTGTGCTGCAACAAGCAGTGTCCGCAGTAAAAGAGCGCAATCATTTGGAAGGGCATAGCAATTCTGTAAATAGCGTTGCCTTGAGTCCAGATGGCAAGACATTGGCTTCTGCAAGCAGTGACAACACCATCAAACTGTGGCACCTAGAAAGCCAAAAACCCCTCGCTACCCTCACCGGGCATAGCAATTCTGTTAATAGCGTCGCCTTTAGTCGAGATGGCAAGACATTGGCTTCTGCAAGCAGTGACAAAACCATCAAACTGTGGCACCTAGAAAGCCAAAAACCCATCGCTACCCTCACCGGGCATAGCAATTCTGTCTGGAGTATCGCCTTGAGTCCAGATGGCAAGACATTGGCTTCTGCAAGCAGTGACAACACCATCAAACTGTGGCACCTGGAAAGCCAAAAACCCATCGCTACCCTCACCGGGCATATCAATGAGGTAAATAGCGTCGCCTTAAGTCGAGATGGCAAGACATTGGCTTCTGCAAGCCGTGACAACACCATCAAACTGTGGCATCTGGAAAGCCAAAAACCCACCGCTACCCTCACCGGGCATAGCAATCCGGTCTATAGCGTCGCCTTAAGTCGAGATGGCAAGACATTGGCTTCTGCAAGCAGTGACAAAACCATCAAACTGTGGCACCTGCAAACCCAAAAACCCCTCGCTACCCTCACCGGGCATAGCAATTCGGTCTATAGCGTCGCTTTGAGTCCAGATGGCAAGACATTGGCTTCTGCAAGCTTTGACAAAACCATCAAACTGTGGAATCTGGAAAGCCAAAAACCCATCGCTACCCTCACCGGGCATAGCAATCCGGTCTATAGCGTCGCCTTTAGTCCAGATGGCAAGACATTGGCTTCTACAAGTGACGACAAGACGATCAAACTGTGGAATCTGGAAAGCCAAAAACCCCTCGCTACCCTCACCGGGCATAGCAATGAGGTCTTGAGCGTCGCCTTTAGTCCAGATGGCAAGACATTGGCTTCTGCAAGCAGTGACAACACCATCAAACTGTGGAATCTGGAAAGCCAAAAACCCCTCGCTACCCTCACCGGGCATAGCAATTCGGTCTATAGCGTCGCCTTTAGTCCCGATGGCAAGACATTGGCTTCTGCAAGCAGTGACAACACTATCAAACTGTGGCACCTGCAAAGCCAAAAACCCCTCGCTACCCTCACCGGGCATCAAGGTTTGGTGTGGAGCGTCGCCTTTAGTCCAGATGGCAAGACATTGGCTTCTGCAAGCAGTGACAACACCATCAAACTGTGGATTTGGGATTTCGATAAATTAAGGGCATTAGGTTGCCATTGGATTAGCGATTATCTCAGAACAAACCCGAAAGTGACAGAAGAGGACAAACAGATGTGTGCTGATTACCTCAACCAAGAGCCAATCAAATAGGACTTAGGCAAAAGCAGCCAGCCAGCCAGATGTTCCTACTACATTTTTTACCACTACTTCGACTTTTTTGTTGTCCATTCCTCACTCGCATCAGTCACAACCCTATTATTTCGCGACGACGAATCTTTATCCACAACCACCACCACTATCTCATTATTAAATCTTGCTATTTAATTTTCACTTTTGTCGTTAGTCGAGGTTTGGGGAGTTCAAAAGGCGGTAGGAGCTAATTCTGAGGGATATTGCACCGATCTCCCTTGGAATATAAAGTGTAAAACTCCTGGAGTGCTGACATTTGTTCTCTCAATCTAGATATCTCTACATCCAAGGGAGGGAGTAGTTTTTTAAGGTGGCGAACCTCACTAAACCACAGTCGTAACTCTGGTTTGAGAGTTGCATAGAGCGTTTCGGGACACGACAGTAATATTGCTGTTATAATCTCTGCTACGAATGGCTGTTGCGATCGCCATTTCCCTACAACAGACATTGCATCCCTGTCATCGCTCGACAAGCATTGGTGAACAATATCAAACAGTGAATTTAACTCAATAGCTGCCCGTAATTTCTCAAGAGTCTCTGCCGTCTCTGAGGAGGTATGCAGCATGGTTGTAAATTCAACAGGCCAATGGTGCAGAATGGTACTGACAACTGAAGCAATTGAATCAGGTTGCTCTTTTCTCTGAATGTCTGGGAGTATTTCTGCAAAGTAAGTAGCAACACTACGCCACTGATGTAAATCACAAGCAACATGAAAAAAGGTTTCTGGCAACCTTTCACTCTTCTGCAATAAAATATAACCTCGACATTGATTAGTCACGGGATCGACAGGTTCAAATGCTTGCCATAACAAAGGCAGAGAAACCCAGTGAGGTGGATATTTGAAACGGGCAACATCCAGCAGAAGAACTAGATC
>NZ_JAUBQR010000413.1:0-1934 GCF_036701385.1 Microcoleus sp. Pol12B4
TCGGAAGCTCGCCAGTGATTTGACAATACTCGCTGCAAGTGGTGAACGAATTTGTTGTAACCGCTTGGCGAGAGATTGTGGGCTTTGCAGTACGCCACATACCAACTGTGCAGATCACTACCAACGTAACTATCGCCACCCGATCTCAAACAGCGATCTACAAACGAACGGACGCTATCCCCTAGAATTGCGCCGTCTTGTTTCAACGCGACAATTGACGGGTTGGTTGATGGTACGAGCAAAATGCGATTGCGTTCTGTCTTGTCCATTGATAGCGCCCAACCAGCGATCGAACCCAGCTCTGCCGATAGTTTGCGGCCTAGCTCCGGATCTTCGATGCTTGCCGTTCGGGCGCGGGTTTGCAACGGAATGCAGCGCCTGTCCCAACCATCGCCACTGTTCTCCGTTTGGATGTGTTCGACGGAGGCGATCGCAAATCGCACGTTCCATTTTTTTTGGTAAGCCGATGCCGAAAATAGAGCGCGTCCCGAAATGCCGCCATTGTCCACCAATTCGTAAAAAGCTTTGAGTCCGCTAAGAAAGCCGCCAGCATCGGGGATGTAAAACAAGGATTTACCAGTTAATAATTGATGCCGACCTTCAGGTTTTGTCAGTTCGGTCAAGCTATTGGAACTAACGCTGTTTTCTTCGCCAAGTAAGTTTGCCCAAGTCCGCAGCATCACGCCTTTCCCGCTACCGCTATCCCCAATCAAGTAAGCAAATTTCCCGTAAGGTGCGGTTGGGTCTAAGTACATCGAAGTTACGGCCCTGATGACTTCTATCTGTTCGACACCGTAGGCAGAAAGTATGAATTGCTTAAATTCGGCTGGACATTCTGACCCCGGCACATAATCGCAGGGCGAACAAGAAAGCAGGTAATGTTCCTTGTCGTGTGGGAACAGTTCGCCAGTTCTCAAATCCACAGTGCCGTTGGAGAATGATTTGAGGTGGTTCCGAGAAGTGTCAACCTTCTGGTGCAGCACCTTCCGGCAATATTTTAAAGCCGAATCTAAGAATTTGTTAGTGCCGAACTTAAACTTTTTGCCGACTTCTGCTGTTTCGTAGCAATTCTCAGTAAAGTCGCCGATGAGTTTGTTCACGTCCGCTTCATCTTGGAACTGCCAATAGCGCCCGTTCCATTGGTAGAAAGCATCGTTGACAACTATCCAATCATCTCCGAATAAATTCTTGAGGCAGTGTACCTCAAACGTTGTGGACTTGGAGACTAAGTATTTGTCTCTAGTTCCACCACTGCCGCCGTCGCCTCCAAAGGTTTTTGATTCCCAGTCCTTAAAAGTAACGGACGTGGCCAGCACTTTTCTAAAAGCTTCAATGCTCTTTCGTTGAATCAAATCGTCCATGCCTTTTGTCTCGCCTTCGGTGCCCGCATCCCAACCTCCAGTTGCACTGTAGACCGGAACGTCGAACTTGAGCAACTGTAGACCGAGTTTCCTCTGTTCCCAGGTGACGTTTGGGTTGGTGGCGGCGTCGGCATCGAAGGCAAAGATAAACCCGAAGCCGGCACGGGCGTACTTTTCTAAAGTTTCGACCAAGTAGCGCTTGCCTTGAATGTCTCCTTTTTTAGAGGTTAGACCCATTGAAACGCCCAGCAGTGCAATAGTGGGGATGTCGTTAGCGCACCCAGCGATTCCTTTGAACGGGCCTTCAGTGAGGACAATGCACGGATGGTCGTTGATGCGGTAGCAGTGCTGCTTGAGATTTTCGGGTTCCCAGTAGTTTTTGTCGGTGGGATGCTGCGGCAAGAATGCGTCGTATTCACCCACTGGTGTGCGATATTTGGGCGCTTTCTTGCAGCTTTCTGATTTCCAAGGCTTGTCCGGTCTGAATTGGAATTGTGTGGTTTTTCCCACAAACAGGATACCGCCAGACTTCGCCGCGTAGCCCAAGTAAACTGATGCCTCATCCGCAGATAC
>NZ_JAUBQR010000190.1:0-13167 GCF_036701385.1 Microcoleus sp. Pol12B4
TCACGCCGACACCGACGCCAGTCACGCCGACACCGACGCCAGTCACGCCGACACCGACGCCAGTCACGCCGACACCGACGCCAGTCACGCCGACACCGCCGACACCTGTTGGTACCATCGACACACAGAAGAATTGGTGCGGCGTAGAAGCTGGATTGGATAAACTTGAGAAAATTCTTAACGACCAATTACAGGCAGTTAACCTACCCATTGTCGGCCCTCTCAAGAACATTTATCCAGATTTTATTGGCAATATCAAGACTAAGTTAGTCGATACGATTAAAAATCAGGGAAATCAAACTCTGAGTCAGTTAGAAAGTAGCCTCCGCACTGCACTGGGATCGGACTTCAATGTTGCTCTCACTGGGAATTCGAGTTCTGCGGAAAGTACCTTGCTAATTACTCTGGGCAAGCAATATCAGTTTCCCGACATCAATCTCTCGAAAAACTTAGGAGTACCGGCATTAAACTTAGATGTAGATGGAAAAGCCAAATCAAAATACAACTACAACTTGTCCCTAGGAGTTGGTGTTAGTAAAGATTTCGGCTGCTACATAGATACTGACAAAACCAACTTAACCGCCAACATTGACTTGGGTCTAAATGACCAATTCAAGGCAAAAGGCAACTTAGGTTTTTTCCAAGTAGACCTGGCAAACGATACTAAAAAACCTACTAAAGTCGATGCCAAACTTGAAGTCAAGCTGAAAGACTTAGACAATCTGGGCGGCCCAAATGATGGCTCTCGCCTCACCTTGCCAGAACTGCAAGGTAACTATCTGTTCAAAGACTTATTCAATGCCAACTTAACGAGCAATGCTAATCTCGGTCTCACAGCAAAAACCAGCATCAACGGCAATGCTGCATTCCCCTCCTATAACTTCGACTTAGCAGTGGATTGGCCCATCCTAAATTACGCTAACGGTGAATTAACCGGGCCGCAAAAGCCAACAGTTGCATTTAACAATATGCAACTAGATTTGGGGACTTTTGTCAATAATTTTGCCAAACCTGTTTTGGGTAAAATTTCCGATGTCATTCAACCATTTCGACCAGTTATTAAATTTCTGGATGCAGATACCAAGTTACTGTCTGCACTAGAGATAGCGGGACCATTTGATAAAAATGGGGATGGCAAAGTCAGCGTACTAGAACTGGCAGCAAAACTCTCTGGCCGCGATATCGATACTGGCTTTGTAGATGCGATTCCCAAGATTGATGAAGTTATTAATTTGGCAAAGGAAATAGCAAACTCTTCGGATAAAATAGACTTGGGTTCCTACACTCTGGGAAATATAGATGTTTCCGATCAAAGTGCTAATCTTCAAAATGCTTTTTCTGTTGCTTCCCCAGTTCCAAAAACTTCAGTAGAATCAACCCGTACATCTAAGGTTTTCCCATTTTTAAAACGTTTTGAACTTCCAACTTCTAATCAACAACAAATTAACTCCAAAACAAGCGGCATAGTCAACAAATTCTTCACTGCTTTACAAGATATTGAAGGCTTTGAGATCCCACTCTTGACCAACCCGGAAACTGCGATTCAATTGCTGATAGGTAAACTGGATGTTCCGCTATTTACCTATCAGATACCCAAACTAGAATTTGATTTTAATATTCCCGGTGAACCATTTCCGATATGGGGGCCATTGAGTGGTTTAATTGAAGGCAATTTTAGTGCTTCAGCTAATCTAGGATTCGGCTACGATACCTACGGATTAAGTCAGTGGAAAAACTCTAATTTTGCTGCGGATTCAGCCGCTCAAGTTTTGGATGGATTTTATGTGAGCGATCGCGAAACTGCTCACGGTACCGGACGCGATGTTGACGAACTAAGTCTTGAGGCTGGCATTGACATAGGTGCTGGGATAGATCTGAAAATTGCCGAGGGTTATGTCAAAGGTGGAATTTCAGGAAAAGTCGGCATTGATCTGAGAGATATTGGAGAATTCCCGCCCAAACAAGGCGGTGATGGCAAAATTCGAGGCTCGGAAATTGCTTCCCGTATCAGCCAACCTTGGGAACTATTTGATGTAACAGGACAAATCCCTATTTCCTTGGGTGCGGAAGTCAAAGTTTTAGTACCAAAGTTCTGTGAAAAAACCATTACTCCAGCAGTAAAAGTTTGGACGCCATTTGGTAGCAAAACCATCCCTGCAATCACCATACCTTATCCTTGCGGATTTGATTACAAAACAGTCTACGATAAAAAGGTTGACGTATTTGAGTTAGCCAAGTTTGGTGTAGAGCCAACTCTTGCAGGCCCACGTCCTATTACAGTGCCGTTGCCAACTGGTGTGACCAGGGGACGTATTCCTGTAGTGCCGTTGCCAACTGGTGTCACCAGAGGACGTATTCCTGTAGTGCCGTTACCAACTGGTGTCACCAGGGGACGTATTCCTGTAGTGCCACAATCGCAGTCGAATGGTACCGAAATTCCAGGAGGTACTACATCAGGTATGGTGGTCACAAGGGGTAGAGGTGTTAACAGTTACCTCATGGGAGCAAAGGTCTTCTTTGATGCTGATTTCAATGGAATTCAAGATAATAGCGAACCATTTGCAATTACTAACGTTGATGGCAGTTTCGTTCTGGAAGTTTCTCTCTTCAATTTCGATCTAAATAACAGTGGCGATCTTGAACCAGAAGAAGGCAGAATTGTAATGATAGACGGTATCAATACCTCTACTTATTTGCCGCAGCAAACGCCCATATTTGCTACACCAGATGCTACTGTCGTCACTCCGTTAACTACCCTATTGACGGAGTTAATCGAGCAAGGTATTGACCCCAATCAGGCGCAAATTCAGGTAAAATCTGCACTGGGAGTGTCGTCAGGAATTGACTTGACTAGCTACGATCCGCTACAGGCAATTACTCAAAACGACCCGAACGGTTTGGCGGTTTATGCAGCACACGCTCAGGTGCAAAATACCATTGTTTTGATAACTGATTTAATTAGCGGTGCTTCAACTACCGCGAAAAATGAGATTGCCGATGGCGCAATTTCCGCCGTTGCCAATCAAATTAAAACTGGCCCTCTCGACTTAAGCAATTCCACCCAATTGCAGGCGATTATTCAGTCGGCAGCGAGTCAACAGCAAGCACCGCAACTCTCTAGTATTGCCTCGGAGGCTGCTCAAATTATTGCCGATGGTAATCAGCGAATTAGTGCGATCGCATCCAGCAATTCCTCGCCCTCAGATGCCGCCACAGAAATCGCCCGCATCCAAAAAGTCGCACAAGGAGAAGTAGCCCAAGATTTACTGCAAGTCGCAGCCGGAAATAAGACGATTCAGTCGGCGATTTCCGAAAATACTGGTGCATCTCTAAATACCAAAATTCAGTCTGCGACAGCTAACAATCCAACACTCCGCAATACTTTAGATACTGATGACTCTAGTACACCGTCTACACCCGATGAACCCTTCCTAGAAAGCGGTATTGAATTCGTTAAAGATGGGGAAAATACTACCGAAAGCACAGATGGCGACGATACCCTCATGGGCAGCGCTAGCGACGATGTATTGCGCGGTAAAAAAGGAAATGACTTGCTCTTTAGCCTTGATGGCAATGATTGGATGAATGGCAATCAGGGGAACGACTTAACAGATGGTGGAATTGGGGACGATACGCTTTACGGCGGAAAGGGTTTTGATACTTTGACTGGTGGTGCTGCTAGTGACTTCCTTTCTGGCAATCGAGGTGAAGACATCCTAATTGGTGAAAAAGCCGACGATACCCTCTACGGCGGTCAAGGCAATGATATTCTGCTAGGAGAGCAGGGTAACGATTTCCTCAGTGGCGATTTGGGCGATGATACCTTAGTAGGGGATGTAGGCAATGATAAGTTCTTACTCTCTACCAATTCCGGTATTGATACTATTGCTGACTTTGAACTGGGTCAAGACTTATTAGTATTGGGGAACGGGCTGAGTTTCTCGCAATTGGCTATTGTCGAAGATAGCGGTGCAACTTTAATCCGGTTTGCACAAACAGGGGAGATTTTAGCTTCTCTCAGTGGTGTTTCTGCTAGCAGTATCAGTGCCGTTAATTTCGGGTTAATTTAAGAAAGGTATCGGTTCAAGCACTTATTTTATCGGAGTTTAAAGTAAGTACGTGAAGCGAAGCTATCCCGTAGGGAATCGCCCGTAAAGATGGTAACGAATAAGTTTTGGGGGCGGGTTTTACCAAAAATAATTGCCTAAAACCAATTATCTCGTAAACCCGCCCCCACCCTTGCCCGAAAGTCCGCCAGGGGTTGAAACGAAGGGCCCAAGCCGATCGCAGATATGTATCAAAAATCCCGATCTTAATATTTCAATCTCACCACACTTGCTACGGAAGTGTTTTTGTGTTATGTAATCCACCTCGCGCTGGCTCATCCGTAATATCACTTAATAAATTTCCCCATCTTTATCAAAACTTTAATTAAAAAACTGTTTATAAAGAAAAGTTTATATAGATTTTCTCAAAAAACAGTTATTGTTACTACAACCTTGAGAAAGTGTTTCCGACGCCAGTCGCGAAACAGGGGAATCATTGTCTTTTTTTAGCTATTAGTAGGTGCAGTATGCCAAATTTAAATAATCAAGTTTCCATAAAGTCGATCGCCTTTATCGATCCGAAAGTAGAAAATTATCAAAGTTTGATCGCTGGGGTAAAACCGGGTACGGAAGTAGTGGTTTTGGATGGGAACCGGGATACGATCGACCAAATTACTGATATTTTAGCTCTTCGTACCAATATTGACAGCATTCACATTGTTTCTCACGGTGCTCCCGGCAGCTTGCAACTCGGCGACGTTCGCTTTAGTTTAGATGATATAGAGTGCGATCGGGATTCTCTACAGCAGTGGTTTTCGCCACAAACCGACTCAAGGAGCAAAAATCGACCTAATATCCTGCTGTACGGGTGCTCAGTAGCAGCAGGCGAGACAGGTAAAGCATTTGTCAAACGCTTGAGTGAGTTAACCGGGGCGTCGGTTGCAGCTTCCCAAAACCTCACCGGAAGTGTAGCAAAGGGCGGCGATTGGGAACTGGAAGTCAGAACCGGGAAAATTGAAACACCGCTGGTATTTGAAGCCGAAGTATTAGCAGGTTACGAGTATGTTTTGAATAGTTTTGGTGCAGCGACTAATTTTGGTGCAGGGCGCTATCCTGTCTCAGCCGGTGTCGGTGATTTTAATGGCGACACCAAACCAGACTTAGCTTTTAGTAACTTGAGCGGTCCGGGAGGCTCAAGTCCAGGCACATCAATTCTGTTAAGAAATGGCACGGGTAGCTTTGGCACCGCTACTCTGTTGCCACGGGGAAGTAATACTCTCGCTGTCGGTAAATTTAATACAGATATTTATGACGACTTGGTTGTAGATAATGGCAATGGTTCTGTCTCAATATTTTATGGGAGTAGCACTGGCTTGGGCGCTCCCGTCGATCTATCTTTCGACTCGCTGATTGCGCCTACATACATTGCTGCGGCAGATTTTAATGGTGACGGTCGGGCAGATTTAGCTTTAGCTAGTTATCGCGCCACGGGTTCCACCAATACTAATGGTGTCGTCTCAATTCTATTGCAGAATAGTGATGGCACTTTTGCACTTCCTCAAAACTTTTTGGTAGTAAAATTTCCTGAATCTATTGCCGTTGCTGACTTTGATGGCAACGGCAAACAAGACTTGGCTGTGACGAGCAGTATGCCAAATAGTTCTAACAGCGTTTCAATTTTACTGCAGAATGGCAGTGGGAGTTTTGGCGCTGCCAATAATATTACAGTGGGGTTGCGACCATATTCTCTGGCTGTGGGGAAGTTTAACAATAATGACAACTTCCCCGACTTGGCTGTGACGAACTTTGAGTCTAACAGCATCTCAATTCTGCGGGGAAATGGTAGTGGGGGCTTTACTACTACGGAAATTCCCGTGGGATCGAGTCCCACTTTTGTCACCGTTGCGGATCTCAATGGTGACTCCAAGCAAGACTTGGCTGTCGGGAAAAATGACAACAAGGTTTCAATTCTGTTGGGGAATGGCGACGGCACATTTACCCAGACTGCTGATTTAGATGCCGGACCGACTCCTACTGCTGTTGCTGTGAAGCATTTGAATGAGGACGGTTTACCTGAGTTAGACGGGAAGGGTTTACCTGATTTTGACGAGGACGGTTTACCTGATTTAGCGGTGACAAGCTTTTCACATAACGTTTCTGTTTTCCTAAACACACCAAATACAGTCAATTTTGGTACTGCAACTTACAGCGGTACAGAAGGATCTGCGGATACAGTAATTCCCGTTACTCTCAGCGGCGGCACTCCTTTAAACAATGTAGTTGTACCAATTGTCATCGACCCCAGCAGCACAGCCACCGAAAATTCAGACTACACCTTTTCGCCTACTACTATTACTTTCCCCGCCGGTACTGCTACTCTCACCCAGAATGTTGCAGTCACGATCAAACCCGACAATCTCCCGGAAAACGCCGAAACCGCAATCCTCAACTTGGGCGCAATCACCGGAGGCATTGCCGGTACAACCAAACAAACAACATTAAATATTGCAGCCAACGGTACTGTTTCTTATGCCATTGTCGCTGGTACTGCCAGCATTCCTGAAGGCAACACTGGCACAAAACCTCTGACTTTCACCGCCACTCGCAGCGGCAACACAGGCGGGGCAAGTAGCGTCAATTATACCATCGCCGGCACAGCTACAAACGTCAGCGATTACAACAACATCGGTGGCACTTCAGGGGCAACTACCCCTACCGGCACAATTAATTTTGCCGCCGATGAAACATCCAAAACCATTACTCTGGATGTATTAGGCGACACCCTAGCTGAACCCGACGAAACCATAGCCGTCACCCTTTCAAGTCCCACAAGCCCAGGCGTAACACCGACAATTACCACTGCTACCGCTACCACAACTATTACTAATGATGACAAAGCTGGCTTTACTATTAACCCAACAGCATTAACTACAAGTGAAGTCGTCGGTGGCACTGCTACCTTCACTGTCAAACTCAACTCTCAACCCACTGCTGATGTTGCGATCGATTTGAGCAGTTCCAATGTTGCCGAAGGAACAGTTTCCCCTGCTAGCATAACTTTCACTCCTGCTACCTACGATCAACTGCAAATAATAACAGTGAGTGGTGTTGACGATGCAGTAGCTGATGGCCCTCAACCTTACAAAATTGTCACGAAGGCTGTTTCCAGCAACGATCCTAATTACAATAACCTCGATCCTGAAGATGTAACCGTCACTAACAGTGACAATGAAACTCCGGGAATTACAATTAATCCGACGGCGGGATTAACTACTGGTGAAGATGGCACAAAGGCTAACTTTACTGTGGTTCTGAATACTCAGCCAACTGCTGATGTGACTATCGGTTTGAACACGGATAATGCTGCCGAGGGAACTGTTTCCCCTGCCAGCATAACTTTCACTCCGGCTGACTGGAAGACAGCGCGACAAGTAACAGTAACCGGGGTTAATGATAACATAGTTGACGGTAATATTGACTACAAAATTGTCACAAAGCTTGCTGTTAGCGACGATCCGAATTATAAGCTAGATGCAGCGGATGTTAGCATTACCAATAAAGACGATGATACCGCTGGTATTTCTATTACTCCCACGCAAACAACTGCTACTGAAGGCGGGGCGACGGGCAGTTATGAGCTCAAGTTAACGTCTGAGCCGAAGCTCCCTGTTACCATTAACTTTACTGGAATTGAAATAGATGCGATCGCGCCTGTTATCTTGGACAGCACTAACTGGGATAGGGGGAAAACAATCACTTTCACTGCTACCGACGACAGCAAAGCCGAAGGTCCGCACAGTGGTAAGATAGCTCACAGTGTTAGCAGTTCAGACCCTAAGTATAGCGGCACGGCAATTGCAATTCAGGATGTAAATGTAGCTATTACCGACAACGACACAGCAGGTGTCAGCATTACACCTACGAGTACAAATGCTACAGAAGGTGGCGCGGAGAGCAGTTATACAGTCAAGCTCAACAGCCAACCGAATGCACCTGTTAAGCTCATCTTAGATACAGGCAGTCAAATCAAGGCGATTTCTACGATTAATTTCGATAGCAGTGACTGGAATGTTCTCCAAAAAGTCACAGTCACTGCTATCGACGATAGCAAAGCCGAAGGCACGCACACGGGTAAGATTTCTCACCGTGTTGAGAGTGCGGACACTAAGTATGCCACCACCGCAGTTCAGGATGTAAATGTAGCGATTACCGACAACGAAACAGCAGGTGTCAGCATTGCACCTACGAGTATAACTGCTACAGAAGGCGGTGCGACGGGCAGTTATACAGTCAAGCTCAACAGCGAACCGAATGAACCTGTTAATTTCATCTTCAATACAGACAATCAGATTAAGGGGATTCCTGCGATTAAATTCGACAGCACTAACTGGGAGAAAGGGGAAACAATCACTGTCACTGCTATCGACGATCGCAAAGCCGAAGGCGCACACACAGGTAAGATTTCTCACCTTGTTGACAGTTTAGACCCTAACTATAGTGGCACGGCAATTCAGGCTGTAAATGTAGCTATTACCGACAACGACACAGCAGATGTGATCATTACACCTACGAGTACAACAGCTACAGAAGGCGGCGCGACGGGCAGTTATACAGTCAAGCTCAACAGTCAACCGATTGCAGACGTTAAGCTCAACTTCGATACAGGCAGTGAAATTAAGCCGATTTCTGAGATTACTTTCAACAGCAGTACCTGGGATAGGGGGACAAAAATCACTGTGACCGCTACCGACGATAGCACAGCGGAAGGCGCACACAGCGGCAAGATAGGTCACACTGTTATCAGTTCAGACCCTAACTATAGCGAGACGGCAGTTCAGGATGTAAATGTAGGCATTACCGACAACGACACAGCAGGTGTGATTATTACACCTACGAGTACAACTGCTACAGAAGGCGGTGCGACGGGCAGTTATACAGTCAAGCTCAACACTCAACCGAAAGCAGATGTTAAGCTCAGCTTCCAGACAGGCAGTCAAATTAATCCGATTTCTGAGATTACTTTCAACAGCACTAACTGGGAGAAAGGGGAAACAGTCACTGTCACCGCTACCGACGATCTCAAAACCGAAGGCGCACACACTGGCACGATCGCTCACACTCTTACCAGTACAGACTCTAACTATAGCGGTCAGACGGTTCAGGATGTAAATGTAGCGATTACCGACAACGAAAAACCAGGTGTTACCATTGCACCTACGAGTACAACTGCTACAGAAGACGGCGCGACGGGCAGTTATACAGTCCAGCTCAACACCCAACCGAGCGCACCTGTTAGCCTCAGCTTCAATACCGGGAGTGAAATTAATCCGGTTTCTGCGATTAATTT
The DNA here is from genome assembly GCF_036701385.1 of Microcoleus sp. Pol12B4. Classification (NCBI taxonomy): domain Bacteria; kingdom Bacillati; phylum Cyanobacteriota; class Cyanophyceae; order Oscillatoriales; family Microcoleaceae; genus Microcoleus; species Microcoleus sp. Pol12B4. The sequence continues at coordinate 9,394 of NZ_JAUBQR010000190.1, forward strand.
CAACAGCACTGACTGGAATATCGCGCAAAAAGTCACTGTCACCGCTACCGACGATCTCAAAGCCGAATACGCGCACAGCGGCACGATCGCTCACATTGTTAGCAGTCCAGACCCTAACTATAGCGGGACTGCAGTTCAGGATGTAAAAGTAGAGATTGCCGATAACGACGCAGCATATGTGCTCATTACACCTACGAGTACAACTGCTACAGAAGGTGTCGCGAATGGCAATTATGAGATCAAATTAACGTCGCAGCCGATCGCCCCGGTAAATATCAATTTCACAACAGATCAGCAGATAGCGGCGATCGCTCCTCTAACTTTCACTGCGGATAATTGGAATGTCCCTCAAAGCGTTACAGCGAAGGCGGTTGACGATACGATTGTGGAAGGCGCGCACAGCGCTAATATTGTTCACTATGTATCTAGTTCTGATACCAGATATAACACAGCTCTAATGGCGACGGTAGCGATCACTGATAACGACACCGGACCGCTACTTGGTATTCCCACGGTAAAATTTTCCCAAGCTACTTACCAAGTCAATGAAAGTCCCACAGGAGTTCAGAAACAAATTACTCTCACTCGCACTGGGACTGCGGAGGCTCTAAACAAAATTTCCCAGGTGTACATACAACCTGTTAATGGTGGTTCAGCGACTTTGGCAAAAGATTGGAACTTTGCCTCCAGTGACTCTGGTCAAGTCACCGTCACCTTTAACCCAGGCCAAGCTACTCAAACTTTCACAATTAACATTTTGCCGGATACTCAAGGTGAGGGAACAGAAGAAATCGCGTTTCGGATCGCTAGTGCGGATAATGCCAATATTGGCCCTCAAAGCTCTACCACCTTGCAAATTTTTGATGCTGACAGACTTTTCACCGACACGAACGCGATATCTGGTTTATCTTCGGCCATCTGGGGAGACTACAACAATGATGGCAAACTAGATATCCTCGGAAACAGATACATCTACGACAACACCGGAACCTACAACAACAACACCGGCCAAAAGTTGAGCGAATATGGCTTTAGCGAAGCTAATCGAAGAGATGGTTATGGTCCAGTCTGGGCAGATTACAACAATGACGGCAGGCTGGATACATCTGCGATCACTAACAATGGCAACGACACTTTTAAGTACGAAATCTACAGCAATGGCACGTACAACGGTGGTGTGCAATTTACCCCTGGAGTTCTGGCTAACAACCTCTCCTCTGCAATTGTTCGATCGAGTTCGGCAGATTACAACAATGACGGGCGTCCCGATCTGTTGCTCAATACACAAGGTTCTGGGAGCGACTACTCGATCGCCACTACGCTCTACCGCAACACAGGCTCTATGTATCAAGACCGCTTTCAAGATAGCAAAGCACGTCTCGATACTGGCGAACCACTATTTTCTACTAGCGAAATAGCTGGTGCTACCAGTTCTGGAGTTTGGGCTGATTTTGATAATGATGGCAAACTCGATATCCTGATCAAGGTAAGGGAGTCACAACAGAGTCAATCAGGGTGGCCAAGGCAAAAAGCCAAACTCTACCGCAACTTGGGCGATGGCGTTTTTAAAGACACAAACGTATCATTGCCTGGTTTAGGTTCAGAATTCCCTCCCTTTGGCGCCAATGTTTATGATATGGCCTGGGGTGACTTTGACAACGACGGCAAACTTGATATTTTGCTCACGGGGGCGATCGACGGCGCGAATGGTTCAGGCCAGCTTTTCACCAAAGTCTACCGCAACACAACCAGTACCAATGGGTCAGCCAGCTTTGAAGACATAGGTGCACAGATACCTGGTTTGAGTCAAGCTAAAGCTGCTTGGGGCGACTTCGACAATGACGGCAAATTGGATATCCTGCTTACTGGTGGGGAGCGACAAGATTTCCAAAGTCCAGGAACAAGCGTCACCAAAGTCTATCGCAACACGGGCAATGGCTTTACCGACAGCGGTGCACAAATCGACAGTGGCGCAAAGCCTGGTGATAAATTCGATTCCCAACCTGCTTGGGGAGACTACGACAAGGATGGCAAATTGGATATCCTGCTCACGGGTTATTCAACAAGCAACCCCTACGAAGCCATATACGAAAACGACTCCTTTACCAAAGTCTTCCGCAACAACACCCCTAATGCGAACACTCCTCCCGCTGCACCCACAGGGCTGACGACGGTTAAGTCGGATGGTGGAACTGTCACTTTTAAATGGAACAAAGCAACTGACCTTCAAACTCCTGCTGATGGTTTAAGCTACAACCTGCAAGTTAAGACTTCCGAGGGTAAGGATATTCTTTCCCCGATGTCTCTGTGGGACGGCACTCGACAAATTGTTGGATTGGGGAATGTTAGTCAAAACACCCAGTGGCAACTTAAAAACTTACCTCGCGGGGAATATAACTGGGGCGTGCAAGCAATTGATAATGCTTGGGCAGGTTCCCCCTTTGCCTTCGGAGGGAGTTTTACGGTTAACAACAGCGCGCCAGAAGAGCAAATTAACCTGGGTTCCAAGCCCACTGAGTTTAACCAACCTATCAAAAATGTATACACTGACCCCGATGGCGACCAGATTAATTACCAGTTAACTCTACCTGATGGCAGTCCTTTATACAGTGACTCAAAAACTAGCTGGCTTTGGCTTCAAGACTACGGGCAAAACACCATCACATTCACTGGAACTCCCCCAAGCGGTTCGCAACCCTTCAAGGTGAAGTTAATAGCTACAGACAATTACGGTGGCCGTAGCGAACAGACTTTCACGGTGACAACGAAAGATGGGCGCTGGGTTATTGACGGTTATATCTCCGGTGCAACTGTCTTCTTAGATGCCAACAAAAACAGCATCCTCGACACCAACGAACCATCCACCACAACCGACACAGGCGGTAAATTCAATCTCAACATCCCCTTCGAGATTTTCGACACCAACAAAAACGGAGAAATCGACCCCTCAGAAGGCAATCTAGTAGCTATAGGAGGCATTGACACCGCCACCGGCTTACCCCTAGAAACACCAGTCACCGCACCGCCAGATGCGAGTGTAGTCACCCTTCTAACCACCTTAATCGCCGACTTAATCGACAAAGGAATTGAACCAGAAGAAGCCCAATCTTTAGTCAAAGCAGCCCTTGGACTCCCCGCTGAAGTTGACCTAACTAGCTTAGACCCCATAGAAGCTACCAACAACAACCAACCAGGCGGAGTCCAAGTCTTATCCGCAATGGTGAAAGTCCAAAACTTCATCACCCAAACCAGCGCTTTGATTGACGGTGCTTCCAGTGCAGTCAATACCGATATAGTCAAGGCTGTTGTCAGTTCAATTACGAATCAAATTCAATCCGGTACAGTCTTAAACCTCAGCAATGCAGCAGCCTTAGAACCAATCATTCAGCAAACAGCCGCGAAAATCCAGCAAATAGACCCCAGCTTCAACAGTCAACAAGTTAGCCAAATTACACCGCAATCGGCGACAGTAATGGCAACAGCAAATCAGCGGATTGATGCCGCTGTCTCCAACCCAACAGCAACATCAATTCCTGAATCACTTGCGCGCCTCCAACAAGTAGCCTTGGGCCCAACAACTCAAGACTTCAAAGAAGTTGGTTCAGGAAATAAACCTATTTCCCAGGTAGTCGCTGACAATACTGGTACTGCTTTAGATAGCAGGATTGAAGCTGTCATATTACCTGTTGGGATTGCCACTCCTGTTGTCAGCGGCGATGCTGATTTGGGCAGCAATTCCCCGGATGCAATTCTCGGTACCAATGGCGACGATAT
>NZ_JAUBQR010000414.1:0-1928 GCF_036701385.1 Microcoleus sp. Pol12B4
TTTCTGTATTTTCAAAAGACGCACTGCTACCACCCCGGTTCCATTCCGAGCGAGGTTGTTAAATGCCCAGGTGGCGACTATATTTCCCATCTCACTGGAGTTAGACAATAGCTCGATGCCTCGAATCATATACAAATAAAAGCTCCTCTGATGTAGGAGCTTTTGTTTTAGGTTTTAAACAACTTGGACGGGCTAGCCAACAGTTCTACGCTCGGTTTGAGATGATGCTGTAAAGCAATCTAAGGCTTTGGGCACTCCTCGCCTCTGGAACAGTCTCAGACAGTCAGCCAATCACCAATCGGGAATTTCTTCAGGCGAGGAGTCCGCTTGGGCTTGTGACAGTTGGTGACGGGGCAACGGCTTTTCTGGGGTTGGGGGTGCTATATCAGGATATGGAAGTTTCCTGACGTAGGAAAGGGTAGAGAGTGCGGAGACGGCTCCCCTTATATCAGGTTCGGGTAATTACTTATAATATTAATTCGGGCGCTCGAACTTGAATTCGAGCGCTCGAACTTGAATTCGGGCGACCGAACTGGGATTCGGGCGCTCGAATTTTAATTTGCACGTCAGACCACTCCAGAGCCGCTCTGGGTGAGGACCTCGAACTCATTGAACTCAATTAATTGTCAACGGTCGGCGAGTTAAAGGCCACCAATGAAAACAAGTCAGTCCGCGAATCAAGTCTGGTTGACCGAGCAATTGCTGACAACGATAGACCAGCAGCTCTTCTAACTCGTCGAGATTTTGGGGTGAGCAATTGGCTACGACTTCATTAGTAAGTGGCCACAATCGTTCTGCTGGCTGTAATTCGGGAGAATGTGATGGCAGCTCAAACAAATCAATGCCTTCAGGAATCACTAGCTCTTGAGACTGATGCCATCCCGCTTGGTCAACGACCAGCAGCACTCGTTGATCTGGACCCCATTGAAACTCTCTAGCAAAATCAGCTAACACCCGATTAAACAGTTGGGTATTGACAAACGGCAGCAACCACCAATAAGTTTCTCCCGACTCAGGGTGGACACAACTATAAACCCACAGCCACTTGTATTGATGTTTGACCAGAGCGCTGGGTTGTTCCCCAACCTGCGTCCAGACTCGGCGCAATATTGGTAGCAGTCCCAAGCGATGTTCGTCCATTGCCCAAACTTCAATCTCTGCTTGAGGATATTTAGCTTGTAAAAACCTCAACTCGAAATGAAGTTTTTTTTCCACTGTTGCTGTTGACAGAGGTCTGTTTCCTGATGCTGCGGTCTGGGGACTTTCAAACGGTAGCCCATTTCCCGAAGATATTCCCATCCCCGATGACGACTGATCTGCTCTGGTGTCCACTCACTTAACCAATCAGCGACTTTGCGACCATTCCACAAACCACCATCGGGAGCAGGCCCGGATAGGACTTGCCACAGTTGCGCTCTTTGTAGGTCGTTGAGTTGAGGAGGTTGGCCACGATGCGACGAACGTTGATCGCTTAAGGCTTTTGCCCCCAATTGATTGTAGCGTCGCAGCAGTGGGTAAATCCAAATCCGGCTGTAGCCTGTAACTTGAGATACCGCTAGTGGGGTGTGACCCGAGGCGAGTAACCAGACGATCTGGTAGTGGCTGCGTTCGACTAATCCTGAACTTGTCCGGTAGCGAGTGTAGAGTTCCTCGACACTTAAGTGCGGTTCTAACTGGACTTTTTTTGGCATAGGGGGTTTGGCGTCCCTGTGAATCGGCTGCCCTTAATTATAACTAATTATCCGAACCTGATATTACTTGGTCGAGTCGCACTTCTAAGTATTTTTGGGCGTTGCTGAATCAAGGTATGAATACTGCCGGAACGGGAACATCCTGAAATTTTAGGTAATGTATAGCAATCCTAATTGAGTTGTGAACACCGATCTGATAAAATATAAAAAGCATAATAAACAGAGAATTGCCAAAAT
>NZ_JAUBQR010000191.1:0-13100 GCF_036701385.1 Microcoleus sp. Pol12B4
TCCTGCAACGAGTGCAAGCGATCGGCAACCCCTGGATAAAAGCGGTGCAAAGACAGCCACCCAGCTAAATCCTCAGCAATCCAATTATCGCGCAAACCGTCCAACCTAGCCCCGACAGACTGCGCTTTTAAATTATTTTCGGTCAACAAATACGGTACTATATTGGGCCAATCTAGCAAAATTTGCTCTGGGGAAATTCCTGTCAGCAGTGCGCGGATCAGCAGCGGCATTTCCCAACCGGTTTCGATGGCGGGGCGCACTCGGTAAAAACTCAAAGCTAAATCTGGATCGGGTACTGTTTCGACTGGTTTCCAGATTTGACAGTAGGTACGCCAAGCTGTTTGGAAATATTCGATTAGTCCGTCACAAATCACACCGTCAAAATCAAGAGCTAGAATTGTCGGAAAGTTATTAACCATCAATCGATTTTAGATTTTGGATTGAAGAATTGAAGAATTGAAGAATTGAAGAATTTGAGAAGTGAACAAAGCGATATCACTAATGAATCCGGGGACTGGTTATCGGATACTATTTTTTGGTTGTGCCAGGATAAAGACGGGGGCTTGTACCCTGGCTGCTTTCGGTCACTGGATTGAAAAATTGAAGGATTGACTATGCAAACACTCAGCAATGATTGGTGAACAGTCGTTATTAAAAAGACTGAACTAGCGGTTGAGCGGCAATCGATTCTAGTCCTTGGGACTGCAACAATTGCGTCCACTCGGTCGTCAGCCGCGAATCATCGGGTGCGAGGCGCCGCATTTCGGCTAGAGTAGCAAGAGTCTCGTACCAAATCCCATTTTTAGCATAAGCAATCACCTTAGCCATAGGGTCAGGATTTGCCAAATCCTTCTTGAGATTTGCCTGCGGTTCAATTCGCTGCATCCATCCTTTAACAATATAATCTCCAGAACGCTCGAGAGGATCGCAGGCTAGTGCAAACGACCACACATATCGCTTACCAACCTCAATATTTTTTGTCTGGTCTTTCTCAGAAAGGCTAACTCCCACAATTCCGGCTTGGTCATTTTTGATAGTAGTTTCGTAGACTACTTCTGATTCATCTGCGTTTAGCAAAACAAACTCTACTTGAGCTGCGGGTTGAGAAACATATACAAAAAATGTTGGCGACTCTGTTAGCGTTAAGCCAATATTGCTTTCAGGTATTAAGGGAGTAATGAATAAACCATCCCGTAACTTACAGCCTCGATGCGTCCCCCCTTGTCGGTTGTCGGGGGCTGTTACATCTGGGGGTGTGAAATTAACATTCTGACTCAGCAGAATGGGCGCAGGCACAGCCTGCATCGGTGTAAGCAAATTGGGGAGAGTAACGGCCATCGCCAATACAGTCATCGCCAGTGCAGTAAAATGTATAAAACGTTTCATTTTTCCACCCACTTGTAGAAATATTTATAGATCGCATCTCTAATGTTAACCCGGAGTTTTAGCTCCGGGCGCGATCGAGTAAATGGGTCAATTTTCACGTCGCCATCGGCAGACAGACAAAACTTCAAGAAATATCGAGATTTAAAGAGGCGCAACCAGTGGTTGAGTTGCAACTGATTCGAGTCCTTGGGACTGCAATAATTGCGTCCACTTGGCTGTCAGCTTCACATCCCCCGGTGTCTGACGCCGCATTTGGGCTAAAGTAGCAAGAGTTTCGTACCAAATCCCATTTTGAGCATAAACGTTGAGCCTAGTCATCGGGTCGGGATTTGCCAAATCGCTCTTGAGAGTTGCTTGCGGTTCAATTCGCTGCACGAACCCTTTAACAACTAAATCCGCAGCTCGGTCTTCGGGGTCGCAAACGAGCGAAAATGACCACACGTATCGCTTACCAACTTCAAGGGATTTGTTGTTGTCCGTAGCAGGAATGGTAACTCCAACAATCCCAGATTTGTCCAGTTTAAATGTTTTTTCGTAGACCACTTCCTCTTCCTTGTCGTTGAGGACAGTAAACTCTATTTTTGCCGAGGTTTGAGGAACATAGACAAAAATTGTGGGAGACTCTGTTAGGGTTAAACCGATATTAGTTGGAGGCACTAAAGGAGTAATAGATAAACCCGCTGGACAAAGCTTGTTGCCGCGATGTGCCCCTCCTTGTCGGTTGGTGGGGGCTGTTACGTCGGGAGGCTTGAAATTAAAATTTTGACTCAGCAGAAGCGGCTGGGATTGTGCGCGCATCGGTGCAAGTGAACTGGGTACGGTAGCTGCGATCGCAGATACGGCGACCGCAAGTGTAGCCCGATGTAGAAAACGTTTCATTTTGTTGTACCTTTCACTATAATTCCAAACACAGGCATTCGCTGATGGCGACAAATATTTTTGAGATGCTAGTCGAGGGCGCAGATACACATTTTATACCTTGACATATCATCAATAACATTTATTAATTCGAGCGGCAAGTGGATTCTCTGTCGTAAAAATCAGGTTGTTTAGGCCGCAAGTATCATTAGATACAGTTGCTCGCCACCTACTGTAAATTTTTGTAACAAAGTGGTCGGAGTTTCCGAGTGTTCTAAGATGGAGGAAGTCTCCAGCAGGCGGGAAATGTGAAACAACTGCTGTTCCAGGAACGAGTCAAACTTTTATGCTGGGATAGTAAGCAACCCCGGTCTAAAGACACGAGGCTTCAGCAAACAAACTGAAGCCGTGCTTACCGGCCTAAGTTTTAATTAACTCGGTTTCGGGGGTTACGACACCAGTGGATGCGTAGCTAGTCTCCTGCTCGGTCGTTTGCAGTTAAACAGTTTTAAGGTAACAGAAACAGTGCTGCAAACCTAACAAGCCCTCAAAACTTTGGCGAAGCTAACATTACGAGAAATCGAAGAGACACAACAATGTCTATCCTAAAACCCAACTACGTCTTTGTTCTAGATACCAAACACAAACCACTAACACCATGCCAACCATCATTAGCACGTAAACGGTTAAAGGTTGGTAAAGCTAAAGTTTTCAGGCTGTACCATTTCACAATAATTTTGAGGAAGGAGGTAACTGACGACCCGCGAGCCATGATCTTAAAAATTGACCCCGGTTCAAAAGTTACTGGATTAGCTATACTTTTAGGTTCTGATCTAATTTGGGTAGCCCAATTAACCCATCGCGGTCAAACAATTAAGGCATCGCTAGATTCACGTCGTTCCCTACGGCGCAGTCGCAGAAGTCGGCACACCAGGTATCGTCAAGCGAGATTTCTAAACCGGACACGTCCCAAAGGTTGGTTGTCTTCTAGCCTTCGACACCGTGTAGAAACAACCTTAACTTGGGCAAACAAACTATCAAGACTTGCACCAATCAGAACAATTTTTCAAGAATTAGTCAGATTCGAGCTACAGCAGATAGAAAATCCAGAAATCTCAGGTGTGCAGTACCAGCAGGGTGTATTAGCTGGTTATAAAGTCCGTGAGTATCTACTCAATAAAGGGGACAGACGATGCGCTTATTGTAGTGCAGGAAACGTACCGCTACAGGTCGATCATATTCAGCCTAGAGCATCGGGTGGCACTAGCATGGTATCTAATTTGTGTTTAGCTTGTGAGCCTTGTAATACAAAGAAAGGCACTCAGGATATCAAGCTATTCCTAGCAAAAAATCCTGATGTTGTGAAGAAAATATTGGCACAAGCTAAGCGCCCATTAAAAGATTACTCTGCTCTTCATTCAACCCGATGGACTTTGTTTAATAGCCTACAAGAGACAGGTAAAATGATTGCCACGGGTTCTGGCAGGTTAACCAAATTCAACCGCATACGGTTAGAATTACCAAAAACCCACTTCTTTGAGGCTGCTTGCGTTGGTGATACGCCTAATATTTCCGTACTAGCAAATCAGCAAGCGACGGGGGATGGTTCAAGGCAGATGTGTCGCACAGATAAGTTTGGGCTTCCTTCTCGGTATGTTCCTAGATTCAAGTTTGTCAAGGGTTTCCAGACAGGCGACATTGTAAAAGCCGTTGTTACTTCGGGCAAGAAGGTTGGAACTTATACAGGTAGGGTCGCTGTTCGCTCATCTGGTAGTTTTAATGTGTCTGCAGTCCAGGGATTAATTCAAGGAATCAATCGCAAATATTGTTTCTCTATTCATCAAAAGGATGGGTATAACTATGGATTTTAAGAGTATTGACGGGACACTAAAGTACGCCGTGTCCCTTTTCCTCCCAGGGCTAAAGCTACTGGGTTTCCAATCTGCCGTGAGGTTTCTATGAGTAAAATATCTAATAAAATTCGATCGGCAGTGGCTCAATTGAGTCAAATGTATAAACCATCACTAGCATTGGCTAAGTCTGTATTAATTGCCAGCGCGGCAGTAACATTATCCTTGATGGGAGCCCGACAGCTAGGAATACTCGAACCACTAGAATTAAGCGCTTACGACCAAATGGTGAGGTGGCGTCCCGATGAACAGCCAGACCCACGCTTGCTAGTTGTGGGGATTACCGAAGCAGACATTCAGAAACTGAAACAGTGGCCGATATCCGATCGCAAAATAGCTGAAATCTTACAAAAACTTGACAAAATGCAGCCGACAGTCATCGGTTTAGATGTACTGCGAGACGTACCTTTAGGAGACGGGCGCGAGGAATTAACCAAAATTTTACAAAAAAGCGATCGAATTATCGGGGTATGTTTAGTCACCGACGGAAGCCCGGACAATCCCGGTTCTCCGCCTGCGCCGGGGCTGCCAGAAAACCGGGTGGGATTTGCAGATTTCGGAGTCGATGCCGGTGGCATCCTCCGCAAGGCTTTATTATTTATGAAACCGCCGACAATTGAGGGCAACTCCTCGGCCCAAAAACATCTTTGCAATGACAATTCTCAAGTTTTAGCTTCCTTCAACCTCCAGCTAGCACTCCGCTACCTGCAAGGGCAAAAAATCTCTCCTCAACTTGCGCCCGATCAATCTTTATGGCTGGGAAAAACCCAATTAAAACAACTAGCAAGCAATGACGGAGGATACACAAATACCGAGGTCAGGGGATATCAAATATTAATTAACTATCGTTCCAGACGACAAGTTGCCAACCAAGTCAGAATTACGGATGTTTTAGAAGGGAAAGTTGACCCTAATTTAGTTAAAGATAAAATAGTGCTCATCGGTTATACCACAGAAACCGTTAAAGATTTATTTTATACTCCTTACAGTGGGCGACAGAAAAGCAACCAATTCATGCCGGGGATCGTGGCACACGCACAAGTAGTCAGCCAAATTTTGAGTGCAGTTTTAGACAACAGACCGATGTTATGGTTTTGGCCGGAATGGGCCGAAATCCTATGGATTTCGGGATGGTCAATTGTGGGAGGAACGTTGGCATCGCGGATGGCTCACCCAGCGAAGTTGACGGTGACATTCGCAGCAATGCTGTCCGGGTGTTGCGCGATCGGCTTTGGGATTTTTCTGTTGGGAGGGTGGGTGCCTCTGGCAGCGCCAGCCTTAGCATTAATCTTAACTGGCGGTAGCATTGTATCAGCAGAGAGATTTAATAAAGCCGGATACGGGAAAGCAATTAGCGATCGAGTAAAACAAGTCTTCAAAATCGAAATAGACCAAGCCAAAAAAGAACAGCAAGTCGCAGAAATCACAGAATCTGATTTCTTTAAAGAATTGCAGCAAAAGAAAGATAAACTGAGAATTAGCAAACAAGAAACCTCTGAAAAAGTACCTTCCGAACCCCAAGAAATAACTGCAAGTACCGCAGAGCTTCCCAAGGTCGAAAGTCAGACAGACGACTACTTAGCTCAATTGCAGGAAAAAGCCAAACTGCAGAAGCAGCGCGCCCCTGTGACTGAATCGGAAAGCAGCTCACCAACGGGTGCGTGCGAGGCGGATGGCGGTGCTAGTTCAGCCGATACAAAACCCCCTGACGAGTTCAGCGATTTGCAAGCCAAAGCAAAACAGATGCGGCACCGCAGGGGCGCAGAAAAGAGGATAAAAGATGAAAAAATTGATAGTTTAGCAGACAAGGAGGATTTGGGGGGCAAGGAAGAATGACAGAGAACTCGACTGCATAGAGAATTGCATCATAATGGGTTCTCCCCGTTTCTTACCCTCATACGCAGATCATGTCCAAAATCATCTCTGTCCACTCTTACCGGGGCGGAACTGGCAAATCGAACACGACAGCAAACTTGGCATCTATTATCGCTCGTGGCGGAAATCGGGTCGCCATTGTGGACACCGACATTCAATCGCCCGGGATTCACGTGCTGTTCGGTTTCAGCGAGGGCAACATGGATCGCTGCCTGAACGATTACCTGTGGGGCCGGTGTCCGATCGCGGATACGGCCTACAATGTGAGTTCGCTGCTGCCAAAATTAGCCAGTAACGGCAACCTCTACCTGATTCCTTCGAGCATTAAAGCAGGGGAGATAGCGCGAGTTTTGCGCGAAGGCTACGATGTGGGACTGCTTACCGACGGCTTTCAAGAACTGATCGAGTTTCTGGAATTAGACTACCTATTTATCGACACGCATCCGGGGCTCAACGAAGAAACCCTCCTCAGCATCACCATTTCCGACATCCTGCTGCTGATTCTGCGTCCGGATCAGCAAGATTTTCAGGGAACGGCTGTCACGGTAGATGTGGCCCGCAAATTAGAAGTTCCCAAGATTTTGATGACGATCAATAAAGCCCCAGAATCCCTGGATTTCGAGGATTTGAAGCAGCAAGTAGAGAGTATTTACAACATCCCAGTGGCAGGGGTACTGCCCCACAGCGACAAGATGATGCTGCTCGCCAGCAAGGGAGTGTTTGCGCTGCACTTCCCTAACGACCCTCTAACTAAGGTTGTGGAAGGGATTGCGAAACAGATTGTGGGATAATTGGTGCAGCAAATGCCGATCGCCCGCCCAGGAGTGAGTTTCGATCTCAATTCTTGCGGAGCGATGTCCTTCTGCCTATCCGGCTGCCAGCAGAGGAACTTTCTCAGCGACAATATTTGGTTAAAGAGTCAGGAGAATGGCGACAAAATGAGATACAAATAGATTATGAGAATTTGTTAAAAAACTTTAGGAGGAGAACTCATGGATTTTGACTTCCGCATACTAATAGTATTGATGCCCGTATTGTTGGCGGGCGGCTGGGCTGCTTACAACGTCGGGGCTATAGCTCTCAAACAAGTGCAGAAATTGTTGAACAAGCAAGCTTAAACTCAGCCTCTTTTCAGGTAATCCCGCAGCCGACTGTTTTTTGAGATACAAAACAGTCGGCTGATTTGTGCATTGGCTCTGCTTAAGTGATGGCTGATTTTGGGGGGGCAATTTACGACTGCAGAGAGATAGGGCGAAAGCAAAAGAAAAGTTAGATTTAAAGATTAAGCAGAAACAGGGTACGCTCCAGCAAAATATTTTGTTGCAGCAAACGAGCCTGGGTAAAAAAACCTAGCTGTGAAAGCAAGGCGATCGTGTAACTCCGGGTTTTGATGTTTTGAACTCTACTCCTAACTTCTGAGTAGAGTTCCATAAAAATATTGGGTAAGCACGTTATCGCAGAAAATATGAGACAATCACAAAAGTATTTGCCCTAACAATCGCCCTAAAAACTACGAAGTTTAACTGATAGGGAAGATCGGTCAAATTGTCAATGTTAAATTCCTATATCTTTAGATAGATTATGCTTTTTCCCCGATCAAGCGGCATGCTACTCCATCCCACATCCTTTCCCAGTCGATTTGGCATTGGGGACATGGGAATAGAAGCATATCGCTTTATTGACTTTTTAGTAGAGAGCGACCAGCAATACTGGCAGGTATTGCCGCTGGGCCCCACAGGATACGGCAATTCTCCTTATTCGTGCTATTCAGCAATGGCGGGAAATCCGCTGCTAATTAACCCAGAACTGCTGCGGGACCAGCAATTGCTAGCAGATGAAGACTTCGCTAATTTGCCAGAATTTCCGCTGGATTATGTAGACTTCGATCGAGCGATTGCCCTGAAAGTGCCTTTGCTCAAAAAAGCTTGCGAAAACTTCAAAGCCAAAGCATCCCCGATCCAGCAAAAAGAATTCTCAGGTTTTTGCGAAAGCAAAGAGAATTGGCTGGAAGATTACGCCTTATTTATGGCAATAAAAGATCACTTTGGCGGTGTTAGCTGGAACAATTGGGAACCAGAAATTGCCCGTCGAGAACAAAATTCCCTAGAGAAGTGGCGCCAGCAGCTAAATGCTGAGATTTATTACTACAAATACGTCCAGTTTGAGTGTTTTCGCCAGTGGACGGAGTTGAAACGCTATGCTAATATGCGGGACATTAAAATTATTGGCGATATTCCGATTTATGTAGCTCACGACAGCGCCGATGTATGGTCTCATCCAGAAATATTTTGCTTGGATGAAGCCACCGGAGAACCAGCTTTAATGGCGGGTGTTCCCCCTGATTACTTCAGCAATACAGGTCAATTGTGGGGCAACCCCGTATACAATTGGGAGAAGTTGCAAGCAACTAATTTCGAGTGGTGGGTGCAGCGTTTTGAAGCGATTTTCTCTTATGTAGACGTGACTCGGATTGACCACTTTCGAGGATTTGACGCTTACTGGGCGGTGAAGCGAGGACAAGAAACTGCAATCGAGGGAGAGTGGATTAAAGCCCCTGGAACAGCTTTGTTGGATCTAATTAACGAGAAGTTTGGCAACTTGCCGATTATCGCTGAGGATTTAGGGGTAATTACTCCTGAAGTGGAAGCTTTGCGCGATCGATACGAGTTTCCAGGAATGAAGATTTTGCAGTTTGCTTTTGGCGCGGGCCCTGGCGATCCTTTTTTGCCTTTCAATTACGATCGCAACTCCGTAGTCTACACCGGCACCCACGACAACGACACGACTGTCGGCTGGTTCAATCAACTGCAAGACTACGAAAGAGATGAGGTTTTGCGTTATTTGGGCTGCATCGATCCCCAAGGGATTCACTGGTCTTTAATCCGCATGGGCTGGATTTCTATTGCTAATATGGCCATTGTGCCGTTTCAAGATTTGTTGGGTTTAGGTACCGATGCGCGGATGAATTTTCCAGGGAAACCAGAGGGAAATTGGGGATGGCGGTATCGACCCGAAGCTTTGAATTGGGAAGTGCGCGATCGGCTCAAAACTATGACTTACATCTCCGGGCGCGCTCCTAATAAACATTGATAATGGAGAAGGGGTAGTTGGTAATGGGTAATGGGTAATGGGTAAGAAGTCAATAAAGACCGACATTCTAATTAAAATCTGTGGACTGCCCGCTATTACCTATTTATTACCCATTAACAATTACCAATTAACACTCAACCTTCATTCTTGGGCGGTGCTGAAGAATTGAGTTCCTTTGCTTTAAAAACAACTTCTTTGGCGACTCCAGGATCTCCGAGTGGTTCGGCTTGTCCGTTATTAACGGCAACCATTACCCCGCCGGCGTTACCTGCTACCACTACCAATTGCTTTTGAGCCCCCCAGGTGCGAACAGTCCCGGTCGGCAAAGTTCCCTCAAACTCTGTTTTACCATCGACTTCAACCTGCATCCACGATTCTGCTTTAAAAGTGACGTTAACCATCACTGGTTTATTACCAGATTTATTTAAATTTTGACCGGTTCTTACTGCTTCGACAGCCTCGTAACTATCCGGTTTCTGATTTTGTGAGGAACTCGATGCCCCACCAGCTAAACGAGCTTGTTCTTGCTGCCCAAGCGCTAGTTCTTCGGCTCCCGCACCGTTTTTTGCGGTAACAGAACCACTCATTAACTGAGATAAGACATTGACCGAACAGATAATTAGAAATGTGTAAAAGAGGTAGAGGTGCATCGGCCGCAACTGAGGCCCATCTTGCCAGGATAGCTTGGTTCTCGATCGGGCTGGCGGCTCGATCGGAAAAAATTCGGCAAACTGAGCTCCGTCCAAACCCATTGCTTCAGCGTAGCGCTTGATCAAACCCTGAGTGTAGACAGGTTCGGGAAGTTGGTCTAGTTCACCGTCCTCGATGGCTTGCAGCAGATTCCGCCGAATCATTGTTACCACGGCTACTTTGTCCAAACAAATAGACTGCTGTTCGCGGTACTGACGGAGTTGAGTTCCAATTTCCGCTAGCTTCTTCTGAGCTGTTTCTGGCTCTTGGGAGTGCCGTTTCTGCTTAGTGGTTTTGAAGAATAAAAACAATAAATTCTTTGTCATATGCTGTGCTCCTGGGAATTTACTGGCACGCTTATTGATGTTAGGTTGACTAGATTCCATAAATAAATAATTTCCGCATCTTCTAGGGGTCGGCAGCAGCCTGGTGGCAATATTGGCGCACCGGGCCGCTGCAATTGAATCGGGCCAATGGCTGTGCGGTGCAGGCGCACCACTGGATATCCCAACTGCTCGGCTGTTCGCCGAATCTGTCGGTTTCTGCCTTCTGATAGAATGACTTCTAACAGAGTTTGGTCTTGCGCGCGATCGAGAACTTTTACTTTCGCGGGCAAAGTTTTTCGGCCGGACAAGATGATGCCCTGACGCCACGTTTGTAGTATGCGTTCCGGGGGATCGCCCCGTACCCAAACCTGATAAGTTTTGGCGATCGAGTGACGCGGATGGGTCAAACAAAATGTCAGCTTACCATCATTGGTGAGCAAGAGGGCGCCGGTGGAATCTGCATCTAAGCGTCCTACGGGGTGGATGCCTTGACCGGAGCGCAGTTGTGGTGGCAGCAAGTCGAGAACTTTCGATCGGGCTCTTGGATCGCTGCAAGTAGAAACTACGCCTGCCGGTTTGTTGAGCAACAGATAGACCTTTGCGGGTCGATCCGTTGGTTTCACCGGGACTCCATCGACTTGGATGAGATCGCGATCGGGATTCGCTTTTTCTCCTAAGCGAACAATATTGCCATTAACTCGGACTCGTCCAGCTACAATCATCTGTTCTGCAAGACGGCGAGAGGCAATGCCCCACTGGGCGAGGATTTTTTGCAGCCTTTCATCAGACATGACGGGAGTGTGGAAATCCCCAACGAGCCAGCCGTGGGGAGGAAACACGACACGGTTAATTGATTAACCGTACTAGCAATGCTCAATTCCTGGTTGGGAATAAATTATAATGCTGACCAATTATTACAGGACGCCCGGCAAGAGTGCAGATTGTCCTTGTGCCCGGTGCAGATTGTCCTGATGGCATTACCCTGAATGCTGTGCAAAAACTACGACGAAAAGACTCGCGGCAGGCACAGGTTTGCACCGTTGGTTTGCGGCTGGTTTGAAAGGTGTGGGTCTGACCCGACCATAAACCAACACTACCATAAATCCCGTACTGCTGGTTAAATTTATACGCTCGATCGCGAATTTTTCATCGGGATCGCACAAGTCGTGAACTACCCAAAGATCCCAAGGGGGGAAAGGTGAGAATTTTTCTGCTTCTGGCGTTGCTGATGCCAGATTTCTGCTTGATTTTCGAGTTGATCGGACTTATATTCATCAACACGGTTTCTAAGGAAAATCAGAGGTTGACAGCGGTCTATCTGTCCATAAACCGGGTTTTTGAGGCCGGATGTGCCAGTTCTAGTTAAATTTCTGTGCTTGAATATTAAGGTTTATATTCTGAAATTGTTTATGACTGTTGATCGAAACTCTATTCAATTTGACAATAGAGATGCCGCTGCTGGCTCTGGTGAGACTGTTAATCTCGGCGAGGAGGCGGGGAGACCTTCGCCCAGTCAAAACAGCCGGATCGCAAGCGCAGTGCTGTCTCCAGCGGTGCAGTTCTGGCTGCGATCGCAAGTTCAGCAGGTGGACGAGTTGAAGGTGAAAATTGAGGGGAGCGATCGACAAATCTTCAGCGGTGCGATCCCCAAAGTCACGGCTGCCGCTCGCAGTGCTGTGTATAAAGGATTACACCTAACTGAAGTTGCCATAGAGGGCTGTGGCATTCGCATCAACCTCGGTCAAGCTCTCAAAGGCAAACCCCTGCGCCTCCTGGAATCCGTTCCCGTGGCAGGCGTTTTGAGGCTTAGTCAGGCGGATTTGAATGCGTCGCTGAAAGCGCCTTTGCTTGCTGATGCTTTGAACGAATTTTTGCTGCCTATGCTGCCGCTGACAGATAGGGAAAAGTCGCTGAAGTTGCAAAATTTGCAGATTATCATTGAGGCGGGTTTGTTGACGCTTTCGGCGACAATTTTGCGCGCTGGCGGTAGGGAAATTATGTTGGTATTGCGGACGGGTTTGCGGATGGCTAGCGCTGGCCAATTGATGTTTGAATCACCAGAACTCGAACTCGATGGAGAATTAAAGAGCAGTGATTTCAATGGTTTTAAAATTGATTTTGGGCCGGAAGTTGAGATAGAAGAGTTGATCTTGAGTCCGGGGGAGATTGTTTGTCGGGGAGGAATTACAGTTTTGCCTTAGTTAATTAACAGTTGACAGTTGACTTTAACCTGCGTCCTCGGCAAAGCCTGGGAATATATACCGAATTCCCAATTCCCCATGCCCACTTCCCAATGCCCCATTCCCAATTACCGATTAATTAAAAAAGAGTCGATCGCGGGCAAAAATAAAGTCACAAAATAGTAGACTAAGGGCGCGGTAAAAACATAACTGTCGGTGCGATCGAGAATGCCGCCGTGACCGGGGATCAACTGCCCCGAATCCTTAACGCCGGCGTCTCGCTTCATCATCGACTCAGTTAAATCTCCTAACAGGCTAGCAACCCCAATCAACAGACCAAAAGCAGCCCCTGTATACGGCCACTCCGGCCAGTGTAAATACCAAGACCCAGCGACGGCGACGGCGATGCTGCCGCAAACTCCAAATACAGCACCTTCAACGGTCTTTTTGGGACTGATGTGGGATAGGCTAGTGCGGCCAAAGAATTTGCCGACAAAATAAGCCCCAATGTCAGCGGCCCAGATGCAGAAGAAAGCCAGCAGCAGCGAAGTCAATCCTAAAGATATGTGGCTCGAAGTTGTCCAAGACGGGGACGGGTAAATGTTAACAGGCAAATTGCTTGCTACTGCTTGGGAAAGTTGGGTTGTAGCAAGATTGCCTGGGTCGAGGCCGACTCGCAGCCGTACCCAATAGCTGGGCAAATAACCGCCGTAGAACAATCCTAAAACTGAGGAGGCAATATCGGCGATCGTCGATAATTTAGGTTGGAATAACAGGTAGAAACA
>NZ_JAUBQR010000415.1:0-1926 GCF_036701385.1 Microcoleus sp. Pol12B4
GGCTTTCCAGTCAGCAAATAAACAAAAGTGCGCCCCAGAGCAAAAAAATCTGACTGCGGAACAGCCTTGCCATTAGTTTGTTCCGGTGGCGTGTAGCCGGGGGAAACAATACCAGTCACATTTTGCCCCTGGCCCACCTTAGCGAAATAAGTCGCCGACACTTCCCGAGCAGTCCCGAAGTCAATCAGCACTAACTGCCCGTTTGGCTTGCACATAATATTGTGCGGCTTGATATCCCGATGGAAATAGTTGAGGCGGTGAACTTGGTCTAAAATTTCCGACAGTTGTTTGAGCCAGTTCACAGCTTGTTCTTGACTGATGGGGCGGCCCCGATGTTTCAGCCAGTCTTGCAAATTGGCCCCAGCAATTTTCTCCATCACCAGACAGTGAAAAGACTCTGTGCTGTGAGCGGGTGTAAATGTAAAATAACCGTCGCGATCGACTTTTGGAATACCTGGATGTCTGAGCCTGACCAATACGTCGGCTTCTTGCTTAAACAGTTCTACAGCTTTGGGATGTTCTTTGAGCAGGACTTTGAGCACTCTTCGGGCGCCGTTGTCGTCCACTTCAAATGTTCTGCCAAAGCCACCGCCTCCGAGAGGCGCGACTAGCCGATATCGACCTTGCAACAAAAGTTCTGACCCGCAGTGGATACACACGGATTTACCAGAGTTGGCTGGATCGGAAGGATTCGGGCATTTGGGATTGAGGCAATAACTCACAGAAGCCACATAACCCTGATTGAGGTTGCTCTATCAAGTTTTACTTTGACACTGCTATACAAAACTTGGCTAAGCTTATTTAAGCTTCACCATTCAACTAGAAGTATTTTCTAGAGGGTCTGATTCCTGCTTCTGCCAAGAGAGTCGGCTCTTACTTGTCCACAGGCGTAAATTCGGGTGGAGCAGCACCCTATTTTTGAAGTCTGTACAACTATTTATTATTGTGGAAGCTTTTAGCCATTGTTTAACCATTATTTTCAACCAATTTAACGAAACGCGGACTCCCGTTCGACCTTTTTATAGGCTGGTCAGTTTTAAATCGACCGTCGTTTACGGCTACACAAAACTTGGATAAACTTATTTAAGCCTCACCATTCGATCAGAATTACTTCTGAAGGGTTTGTTTCCTGCTTCACCCAAGGGAGTCGGCTCTTTCTTGTCCACAGGCGTTAATTCGGATGTAGCTCACCCTAATTGAATTAATTTTAGTTGAAGCTTTTAGCCATGAGTCATCCACTATTTTCAACCTATTTAACGAAACGCGGGCTCCCGTTCGACCTTGTGACAGGCTGGTCAGTTTTGACTTGCACGCTCGGTTTACTCTCCCAGATAATTAAGCCTTTTTTTCGGCATTGATTTAATCATACTGCCCAGAATGTTAATCAGTCAAGTTAATTATGACTAACTTTGATGAACTTTTGGGCTATTTAGTCCAACTCAATTGTCAACTTATGACGATCGTAGCACACCTAGTAAAAGACTCATGAGTACCCTTGATTTAAATCTTGCAGGGTCTCTGAAGTCAAGGGAGGTTTTAGTCTCGCTTGACTTCAGCATCCCGTGTTTTTTTATAACTGGGGGCACTGCGATCTAACGATCGGGTTGAGGTCAAAGCTTTTGTTGTTTGTCATAGCCGATCGAGGTCACAAATCCCTGATGAGAGCACATAATGTACAAACACACCAGAACTAATAACGAGAGAGCAGCTACATTTCAATTGTACGATCGCAACCACCACTCTCGAAGAAAGAAGTGAGAGTAGGGGAGTGGAAGAGTGGGCGAGTGAAAAAATCTGCCTTCTTCTTGATTCCCTCTTCCCTCTCATTAAGCAGAAGAAAGCCTTTTAAACAAGTCCCTCAATTACCGGATGGAAGTAGAACGCCAGCGCCAAAACCGTATAAGCTGCCAACAGCAAAGTACCTTC
>NZ_JAUBQR010000192.1:0-13074 GCF_036701385.1 Microcoleus sp. Pol12B4
CCCAAATGATAACCTTGAGCGTAATCTACCCCAAGTTCATTGAGTTTATCCATAATTGTTTGATTTTCAACATACTCGGCAATAGTTTTAATTCCCATGACGTGAGCGATTTTGGTAATAGCTTCCACCATTGCGACATCAATAGGATTATCGACAATATGCTTAATAAAATTGCCGTCTATTTTGAGATAATCAACCGGCAAGCTTTTCAGGTAAGCAAAGGAAGACATCCCGCTGCCGAAGTCGTCCAAGGCAAACTGGCAGCCTAGTTCCTTGAGTTGCCAAATCAAGCTGGCTGCCTTACTGAGATTACCAATGGCAACGGTTTCGGTAATTTCAAAACAAATTATTTGTGGCGGTATTTGATGGATGGAAAACTGTTCCTGAATAAACTCGATAAATTTTTCTTCGTTGAGGCTGTCCCCAGAAAGGTTGATTGAATAAAGGTTGGGATATTTGCCAAATGACGATTGCAGATCAGAAAGAGAGCAAGCAGGGAAGGTAACTATTTTATCGCTGCCTACCCCGGGGTTTTGGACTAATAAATTGGCCGTGAAAATTTTAGATAAATTGCTAAATAAAGTGCGAATTACCCAGCGGTCGATCGCGTGCATCAAGTTGTAGCGTTCGGCAGCCGGAATAAACGCCATCGGCGACACCAACTCACCAGTTTCCAACTGGAGGCGCAGGAGGATTTCGCAGTGGGTTCCGGTGGTTGGAGAGTTGAGCAAAGGTACGATCGGCTGAGAGTACAAGCAAAAGCGATTCTCTTCTAAAGCTTGATGAATTTGCACCACCCACTCGGTTTCGCCATGCTGTTTGATTAATTCTTGATCGCCGGCTTGATAAACCTGTACCCGGTTGCGACCTTTATTTTTAGCAGCGTAGCAGGCCATATCGACCGCGCTCAAAATCGCAGATGTCGAGGCTGTTTTGGGATTGATTGCTACCAAACCGATACTGACGCCGATCGAAAAAGTTTTGTCCTGCCACGCAAAGCGGAATGCCTGAATGCTTCGCAGCAGCGTTTCAGCAACGTTCAATCCTCGTTCGACAGGACAATTGTACAGGAGTACGGCAAATTCATCGCCACCCAGACGTGCCAAAATATCGGTTTTGCGGATACTGCTTTTAAATAGCTGGCTGACTTGGCGCAGCAGTTCGTCCCCTGCAGCATGACCGCAGGTGTCGTTAACTATTTTGAAGCGATCGAGATCCAGATAAAGCATCACGTGTTCTTGCCCGTAACCTTGAGCGCCGTGTAGGGCGTGCTCTAGCTGGTACTCAAATTCCCGGCGGTTGACTAATTGGGTCAGGGGGTCATGAGTTGCCTGCCAGGTGAGTTGCCGCGCTTGAGTTCGCACTTGCGTGACATCTCGGAACACAACTACGGCCCCGACAATTTCGCCGCTGCTAGCGTGGATGGGGGCGACGCAGTGGTCGATCGCAAATTCGGTGTTGTTGCGGTCAATCAGCAAGCTGTTGTGTCCTTGGTCAACAATCCGACCTTCGCACAAAGCTATTTCGGCGATATTTTCGGTCGGCCGCCTGGTAGTTTCGTCAACTATTCTCAGCACGCTGGCGAGGGGCAAACCCTTAGCTTCCGAGGTAGACCAACCCGTGAGTTGTTCGGCAACTGGATTAAGTGTGGAAATGCAGCCGTCGGCGTCAGTAGTGATTACGGCATCGCCGATCGATTGTAGAGTAACCTGAGCGAGTTCTTTTTCTTCAAAAAATGCTTGTTCCATGCGCTTGCGATCGGTAATATCTCGCTGCACCGACACCCAGTGGGTAACGTTCCCGGAGGTGTCGGCAATGGGTACGCTGTTGAGTTCCACCCAATATGTTGAACCGTCTTTGCGGTAGTTAATCAATTCTAGGCGTAGGGGTTCTTGGCGAGAGAAAGTACGGCGAATTTTATCGACTTGGGTGGGATCGCTTTCTGGGCCGCGCAAGCAACTGGGGGTTTGTCCGATGATTTCTTCGGGTAGGTAGCCCGTCATTTGGGTAAAAGCTTCGTTGGCATAGATGATGGTGGGGTCGGAGATATCGCTGTCTCCCGCATCCATAATCACGATTGCGTCGTTAGCGTTCACTACAGCAGATTCTAAAAGGTGGAGTCTGGCCTCTGCCCGCACGCGGGTAGCAATTTCGCTTTCTAGTCTGGCGTTAGTCAAGCTGAGGGATGCGATCGCTTTTTCCAATTCCTTAGTTCTTTCGGCCACTGAATCGTGCAGAACATCGATCGCCCCTGACATTTCCATCGGGTCAAGTACGCGCAGTATGTTGGTTTGAGTAACTATTCCCAGGAGTTCTCCCTGTTCCCCCGTTACTACCAGCCTGCGGACTAAACGCTCGTGCATTTCCTGATGAGCTACCCACAGCGAGTCTTCTTGCTTGAGGCTAAATAAGGGGGTACTCATCACAGTTTGGGCGATCGTTTTCGACAAATCTATATCTAAAGCTTGAAATTCCACAATATCCCGTTCTGTGACTATACCTACTGGAATGGGGAACGGTAAATTCATCGATAATTCTGTTGATTCGGTAATTACTACGCAGCTAACGCGGTGCTGCGCCATTAACTCGGCTAAACTCCTAACTGACGCGGAGCGAGGTGCTTGAATGACTTGTGCGGTCATTACTTCTTTCACGCGGCGCATTTTTAAGATATTTGCCGGTTTCAGCATGGCTTGGCGAATGCTTTCCGGGGTAATTACTCCTAAGAGTTGACCTTCGCTATCCAATACTGGCAAATGCTTAATTCTTCTTTGCCCCAGCAGAATTAGGGCGCTGAAAATATCTTGAGTCTCGGATTTTGTCAGAGTTGCAGCAGGCTGCTTCATCACTTCTGCGATAGTGACACCTTTTAAGTTTTTGCCCGAAGCAATCAAATCGACAAGATCCCTTTCGGTGAAAATTCCTTGCAATTGAGAATGTGAACCAGAGTGCGAGGATAATTTTTCTAGGGATTTTTCCACGACAAAGACGCAGATACCTGTCGCGTCTCTGAATGCACTTGAGGTAGGGGAATTTGCAATGTCTGTTAGTGGCTGATAGATATCGGTTGGTGGAATGGCTGCGTTTAGAGAGCAACTTCCGCGCCGTTGGCCCATCAGGGTAATTACTTCTGCTAGTGGGGTATCGGGGGCAACGGTCAAGGGGTAGCGGTCTATTACTTGAGCTAAGGTTGGCAGATACTTGGAGGAATCGTTTTTGAGCATATTTAATTGAGTTTTGCGATCGCGTGGAATTTGCGACATTCCAAAAAAGTGCTGCTTTCCAAGCACTAGGTGGATTTTTACGGGGCTGCTGAGACCTAATTAAAATTTATTGTTAAAAATGCAGCCGAGCTTGGGCTGGGGATCAAGCCAGTCACTGCTTTTCCTCTACCTATAAAGTTATAAGCTTATCTTTATTTTAAATTAATTTTTCAGTCTCGTGACACTTTTATTAAAAACAAGGTATTTTATGTGAACTTTTTGCGATAAGATCATCCCTAAAATCATTCCTCGTATTGCGAATCATCTCCATCTTCAGAAAGACGCATCGGTTGGCTATATTAACTAACCTAGAAGAGGTTACTACAAAAGTGCACTGTATGAAGTTCGGCAGTGTTAAGTTTTGCGAAATTATGTTTTGCTAGCTGGTCGAAACCATCTATGCGTTGTTAAGGGCAATCGATATCACAGTCCATCTGTGAATTAGATCGCAACTTGCGAAAACAACCATGGTAAGATTGTAGATATCAACACAAGAAGTTAAATACAGAGTCTGGTGAGGAAAAAAGGATTATGAAACGCCATCTATTAGCCGCTACTTTTTTAATTACTCCCCTACTATTGGCTGGCCCGGCTCGCGCTGAAAATCCCGTTGATGTGCAACAGTTATTGTCAACCGGGCAATGTTTGAAGTGCGACTTGTCAGGAGCAGATTTAACGGGAGCTCATTTAATTGGTGCTGATTTGAGAGAAGCAAATTTACGAGGAGCAAACCTATCTAGCGCTAACCTCGAAGGCGCTGACTTGACGGGTGCTAACTTGACGGGTGCTAACTTAACCGCAGTTTTTCTGACTAATGCCAGTTTAAATGACGCAGACCTCGATCGGGCAAATCTGACCGCAGCCATCATTAACACCGCTGACGTATCCGGCGCATCAATGGAAGATATGACCATCACTGATGCCAAAATCTACAATACCCAAATCGGTGTCGGCGGTAGCTACGACCAGTGAACTCAGTAAAAGAATGAAAACTGCCAATTTTCAGTTTAAAACCCGGTTTTTCCTCAAAAACCGGGTTTTTAGTTTTTGTGTAGGGTGGCCAGGAACCTCACATTTTCTCTCGTATTTCAACCTAACAATCTGACGCACCCTACTACTAGCACTAAAAACCCAAATCAACCGCAATGCGGTGCGCGCAAGCAAACCCAGAAAACGCCACGGCATTTAAACCCTGTCCGGGAAAGGTACTGTCACCCACACAATATAAACCAGGCATAGAAGTTCGATTAAATGGCATTCCCAGCAAACCCATTAACTTCTGTCGCGGAATCGGCCCGTAAGTTCCGTCTTCACGCCCCAAAAAGCGCCGGTGAGAACGCGCTGTCCCCACTTCCATATAATCCAAACCAGCATCTAAACCGGGAAAAATCTTTTCTAATCTTTCAATAATTCTCCCTGCTGCCTCTTCTTTTTTATCCTCATATTCCTGCTGCGAAAGTCCTTCCCACTGTTCTATCCAACTCGAAGTAAAAGCGTGAACGATGTGATATCCTGCGGGAGCTAAATCCGGGTCAAGCACTGTTGGAATTGACACCAAAACAGTTCCCTCTGGCGCTTCCATTTGGTTCCAATCTTCTAATAAAATGTGGTGGCAGGCGCTACCAGCAGGGATTACGCTTGCTTCCACTCCCAAATGCAAACTCAAGAAACTGGGGGCTTTTTGATAGCGCTGCTGCCATTTCTTCTCGCTAGCGGGCATCTCTTCGGCAGGCAGCAATTTCTCAAAAGTATCCCACCGCGTGGCGTTAGAAACAATCCGCTTTGCTCGGTAAACTTCGCCGGTGACTAGCTCAACTCCGACAGCGCGGCCGTTTTCTGTAATAATTTTTTTCGCCTTAGCTTTGTATTGAATTTGCCCGCCGCATTTTTCTAATCCTTCTACTAATTTTTGGGCGATTTGACCGACTCCGCCTTTGGGATAATTTATGCCACCGTAATGTCTGTCGGAAAATACCATTCCGGCGTTAATCATTGGCGTCAAGTCTGCGGGTACTACAGACCAGTAGTAGCATTCCATGTCGATAAATTTCAGCAAAGTAGGGTCTTTTATGTAGCGCCGCGCAATGTCGCCTGTATTTTGAGGTAGATATTTTACTAACCCCAAACAGGCTAAAGGATTCTGAAAAAAGACTCGGACGAGATATCCGGGTTCTTCTAGGGATAGCAATTCCATGCCGTTGAGGCAGTTAAAGACGTTCCAGCATTCGCCGTAAAATTTGTGGATTCCTTCGCGTTCGTGAGGGAACCTGTCTGTTAATTCTTGCAAGTATTTATCATAAGCCTGGGGAACTTCAAGTTCCAAGCCGCTGGGTAAGTGATAGTGAAGCTGTACAGGGTCGGGAATCGTTTCTAAGGTGACGTTGACTGCTTTCAGGGCGCGGGTGAGGAGATTGGTGGTGCCACGCTGTCCGAAGCCAAAAATCATGGAGGCGCCGACATCAAATCTGTAGCCTTCTCGATCGAAATATCCAGCGCTCCCCCCCGGAATTGTATAGCTTTCTAGCACTAAAACTTTGACTTTCTTAGCGGCTAGCTGGGTGGCGGTCACGAGTCCGCCAATGCCGGAACCGATGACAATCACATCAAACTCTTGCTGTGTAGGGCGGGAGTTGGGAGAAAATAACTGGGATTGGGTAGGAGCTGACATTCGGTTAAAAATCTTAATATTTCTATGATTTTACAGTCGATCGCTCCCGAAGCAAGAAGTTCGGCAACGGATTATGTAGCGGCTGTAATGGATGTCAACAAGACCGAAGTTCGACAATGCCCGATGCCCAATGCCCGATGCCCAATGCCCGATGCCCAACGCCCGATGCCCCTGCTTCCAAAAAAAATGCGGGAACAGTCTACCATTGCCGACTGCCCCCGTCTGCCGATCCTTTGAGAGGAGAACACTAAAAATTAGTATAACCTTATTGCTAATTTATGTCAATACTATTGGAAAAATATTTCAATAAGCTGATGGAGGTTGATCGGCGAATGGGTTCTAACTCAATCTCTGGCTTGTATGCGCCCTCAAGGATGTGATAAGTTGCACAGAGCGATCGCTCGCCCGTTGGTGAAACCCTCGAAGAAGATCGATCGCACCGCATAAAATCCTTCAAACCTAGCAATCTCCCCAGTTTCCTAATGTCCCTGCAACTGCGCGTTTACGTTCCTCCACATCCGTTAATTAAACACTGGCTGGCTGTTGCCCGCGACGCCGCCACCCCATCGGTACTTTTTCGTTCTGCGATGACAGAATTGGGAAGGTGGCTGGCTTACGAGGCGATTCGAGAATGGCTGCCGACAGTGGAAACCACAGTGCAGACGCCTTTGGCAGAATGTCCGGCGACTTTTATCAACCCGGAAGCTCCGTTAGTTGTGGTACCGATTTTGCGGGCGGGTTTGGCACTGCTCGAAGGAATTCAGACGGTTGTACCGCTGGCTTCGGTTTACCACCTCGGCATGGCAAGAAATGAGGAGACGCTACAACCGACTTGTTATTTGAATAAATTGCCGACCGAGTTTAACCCGGCAACGCGGGTGATAATTAGCGAGCCGATGCTGGCGACTGGCGGGACGATTATAGCGACAATGCAGGAATTGACTGGACGGGGAATTGACCCAAACTTGATTCGGATTATCTCTGTGGTGGCTGCTCCTCCCGCTTTGAAGAGGCTGAGTACAGAGTACCCAAGTTTGATTATTTATACGGCCACGATCGACGAAATAGTCAACGAACAGGGCTTTATTGTACCTGGTTTGGGAGATGCTGGCGATCGAACTTACGGCACATAAACCAGTCAGTCAGTCAATTTTAGATTTTAGCTTTTAGATTGACTCGACAGATAAGGCTGGGGGCTTGTAGGCGTCAGCCAATTTTAGATTTTAGATTGACTCGACAGATAAGGCTGGGGGCTTGTATCCCTTTTTGGGTGCGGTGAGTTGTTCCAGCAATCAGTTGCTGAAATCTGCGGCAAAAAAGATGACCCTGGTTTGGTAAAAGCAGGCACAGAGAAAGTTAGAATCAAAAGTACAATTCAAAAATAAATAGCTTTTAGCACTCATTGCCTGTGAAACTTGATTCTGTTCCGCCAAGCTTGTCTGCTTCTGACTCAGTAAACCTCAATTATGATTTGCCACAACAGGTACAACTACAAATAAAAGAGGTTACTGAGATTTGTTCTGCTTTAACCCCGGAGCCCGCTGAACTCTCAGTGACTCTAAATCCCGATATTTGTCAGGAACAAAAGAAACTGAAGCCAAAGCACTGGGCAATTTTTGCTTCGACTTTTGCAACTATTTTTTTAGCTGAAATTGGAGACAAAACTCAGCTCGCGATTTTGCTGATGACGGCTGAATCTCGAAATCCTTGGATCGTTTTTGCGGGTGCGGGTTCGGCTTTGATAGCAACCAGTTTGCTGGGGGTGTTGCTGGGAAGGTGGCTGGCTAGTCGGATTGCTCCGAGAACTTTGGAGAGAGCAGCCGGAGTGATTTTACTGGCGATTTCGGCGGTTCTGCTGTGGGAAGTGCTGGGTTAATTGTCTGTCTGTCGGTAAGTCGTAGATTTCTACAATAGCTAACTAAGAACTAAAAAAACATGGACTGGCAACTTTTGGGAATCAGTTTTATTACTGTGTTTTTGTCAGAATTGGGAGACAAAAGTCAATTAGCTGCGATCGCCCTGGGCAGTAGTTGTAACTCGCCGCGGGCTGTATTTTTCGGTACGGCGTCGGCGCTGCTGCTGGCGAGTTTAATCGGCGTGGCGATCGGCTTCAGCACGGCAGAGGTGTTGCCGGAACGACTGGTAAAGGGACTCGCGGCGATCGGATTTGCGGTGATGGGCTTGCGCCTGCTGTGGCCAAAAGCAGATTTACCGGAAGCATCCGAGTAGGCCGTGCCGTCAATCGATTTTAGATTTTAGATTTTAGATTTTAGATTTACTCCACAGATGAATCTGGGAATTTGAACAAGAGTCTAAAATTTTGAGTTCTCAACCACAGGATGTGGGGGCTTGTATCCGTTTTTGGGTGGATCAGGAAACTTGAGAGTATAGTTATCTCAAATTTGTTAGCATCGGAATTATTCAGATATCTATTCTCTTGATCTGCGTGAATCAGCGTCAATCCATTGTCATCTGCGGTTAATAAATTCTCTTTTTTTAACCGCAGATACAAGCAGATCAACACAGATTAACGCCGATAAATATCAAAAGATGCAACGCAGGTGCATTTCCAGATAGCAGAGCTAATGCTTGCAATTCAAGCCTAGTTTACGATCGGGTTAAAATTTAAAAAATTAGCGGGGGGCGTGAATTCACGCCCCCGCTGCTGGTTGAGTTTTTTTTCTCCACTCAACATCTGAGCATTGTGTCGATTAAACTTGGTTTTGGTAGCACCAGCCCAGCAGCGTACCGGCGACAGCCAACTTCAGCGCTTCCAATGCAAAATAGCCTTGGTGCAGTTGATTCATCCCGGCGGGCACTTCTGCTGCGGAATCGAACAGATTGAGCTGCATTCCCAAGGCGCTCATTTGGGGTGTCAGGGCGTAGGTGTCAATCAGGGCGATCGCTAGAAGTACCAATGATAATAAAATTGCTGTGCGGCTGCGCTTGCCGAAGTCACTGACTAAATTGCTCAAAACCATCAAACCCGTTGCCACCAGACCTGAACAGATTAACTCAACGCGGTTGAATCCCCAGAACATTAAATTTCCGGCTGTTGCAAACTCGGGAGATGTCATCATGCCAGATACGTAGAGACTGGGCATAATTACTAAATCCAAAATCAGGCTACCGCTGAGCCAGAAAATTAGGGCCACCATGACAATTGCTTGCCAGCGCGGTTTAATTGATTCCACTCTTGATGTTGTAATAGCTGTCATATAATTAGACCCTCTAAAATTTTCTTCTGCCTTTTCTAGAGTTTAACTAACTTTTTTCTAAAATTCTGTTAAGTATTTTTAAATTAATGGTAACTTTTGTGTAACATACCCTGAAGAATTGTTAAGCTTACTTATGTTTGTCATCACATCGGTTAACTAATACTAATTCGGAAAAAGTACGGAATAAATTAATAATTACTCACAAGACTTATGCAGTGCAACCAAAGACCCCTATTTTTGACTTTGATTAAACACAGTAACGTATTTTTAATAAAAAACCACGTTTCTTCGTCCAGAAATAACTCCTAATTTAACTGTATATGCCTAAATTTCAATTATCCTCTTGGTTGCCCCGTCTCCCCCCTCAAGTCTGGATTCTTGCCGCTGGCAGATTCCTCTCCCAAAGCGGCACCGGTTTTACTTTATTTTACGCGCCGATATTTTTTGTCGATGGCGTCGGTTTATCTGCTACTGCTGTTGGGGTTGGTTTGGGTAGCGGTTCAGTTTCGGGAATATTCGGCAGAATTTTGGGCGGTTCTTTTTGTGATTCAAAATTTTGGGGAAGGCGGCGAACTTTACTCCTGGCAGCAATTATTTCGGCTGCCGCTTCTTTTGTACTGGCGGCGACTAATGATTTCGTTGGCTTAATTGCGGGCAATTTACTGATGGGTTTGGGTGTGGGTTTGTATTGGCCTCCAACTGAGACGATGGTGGCGGATTTAACGGAGGGTGAACAGCGACAGGAAGCTTTTGCTTTGACGCGGCTGGCTGATAATTTGGGTCTGCAAGTTGGGATTATTTTGGGCGGTTGGTTGATTGCGGTAACGGGTAATTATCGATCGCTCTTTATTATTGATGGTATCTCGTTTTTAGTGCTGTTTGCGGTGGTGACGATCGCGATCGCCGAAACCTACAAACCAACTAATTCAGCGGATAGAGGGAAAAAAAATCTGGAGAATGGTTGGATGGTGGCGCTGAGTGATCGCAGTCTTCTAGTTTATGCTTTAGTAAATACTCTGTTCACATTATATATTTCCCAAATCCAAACCACAATGCCACTGTACTTTAGCAAGTTTGTCGCGGTGGGGACATCGGGAAAAGGCTTTTCAACAAGTACAATTACCGTTTTATTTGCTTTTAGCACATTTTTAACTGTGGCTTTGCAACTGCCGGTTGTTAAAGCTTTGAGGCTATTTTCCCATCCAAAAGCTTTGATGATTTCTGCGCTGCTATGGGGAATGGGATTTATTGCGATCGGCTTGACGGGAATGGCTGCAACTGGCAATCTATTTTTAGCTGTTTTAGGATTGAGCTTTTTGTCGGTTGCAACTGTTGCTTATACGCCTTTTGCTTCTGCTTTGGTCGTGGATTTAGCGCCGGATTCTTTACGTGGCGTGTATTTAGCGGTTAATTCTCAGTGTTGGGCGATCGGTTATTTAATCGGGCCGCCTCTGGGCGGTTTGGCTTTGGATAGAGGTAAATGGGCCGCGGATAATTTTTGGTTGAGTTTGGCTTTGAGTGTCGGCGCGGCTATTTTTATTTTGCAAAAGCTCGATCGAATGTTGAAAAGTAGAATTTAATATTCAGTTGTTCGTTTAAGACTAAGACCAAAAAAACCCGGTTTCTGCGTCAATATCTCTCGGTTCGATACCACGATTTTTCAGAGAAACCGGGTTTGTGACTCCGCGTGCGTCCAAGACTGTAGTTCTTAGCATTAACAGTCAACAGTCAACTGTTAACCCTCAACTAACTAATTTATTTTCGTCGATCGCCCAATTTGCGGTAAACTTCTCTCAAATCAACTTCATGGTGAGCCAAAGCAACCAAAGCATGATAAAATAAATCCGCAACTTCCCCAGCAATCCCCTCTTTGTCGTCATCTTTGCAAGCCATCACAACTTCCGCCGATTCTTCGCCAATTTTCTTGAGAATCTTGTTGTCGCCACCCTCGAACAATTTGCAAGTATAAGAACTTTCGTTAGGATGATCGCGGCGATCGCAAATTACGGCAAATAATTGAGATAACATATCCCCTGGTGGCGGTGAAATTTCCCCATCAACTTGGTGAAAACAACTTCTTTCTCCTGTGTGACAAGCAATATCTCCGACTTGTTCGACAGTGACTAGCAAAGTATCACTATCGCAGTCGTAACGCAGCCCTTTGACATTTTGAACGTGTCCCGAAGTCGCGCCTTTTGGCCATAATTCAGCGCGAGATCGACTCCAGAACCAAGTTTGCCCGGTAGAAAGCGTTTTTTGCAGCGACTCCCGATTCATCCAGGCCATCATTAACACCGTACCGTCCAAATAATCTTGGACGATCGCAGGAACTAAACCGCGATCGTCGTAACGAATCTTTTCAATTGGGATCGATCGGCTCAAACTCGATAAATCAGTAGTAGACATAATTTTATTTCAACTTTGTAATATAGATTAACGCTTTCCTGTCGGAGATTGTTTTTTTATTAACCGCAGAGAACGCAGAGGACGCAGAGGAAGAGAAGAGAGAAGATTGGGCAAGGGATGGGTAAATTGTCAAGAACTCTTTTACAAAAAATTACACTTTAGGGCGATCGATCTGGGTGCTACAAAGCCTGAAAAACCCAAGCTAGTATTGCTACTCATTGGTTTGTACCCTAAAATCTACTAGAATAGTTTCCTTGAATCGACCTAACCTTTATGTTGAACTGGTTATAAAATTATTCTACCAACAACAGACGTTCACTAAGGAGAAAACATTGGTTTCCACAACCTTGAAAACGACCAAATCAGAAGAAATTTTCGCAGCAGCCCAGAAGTTGATGCCAGGTGGCGTCAGTTCCCCCGTCCGCGCCTTCAAATCCGTAGGCGGACAGCCCATCGTCTTTGACAGGGTAAAAGGAGCCTACATTTGGGATGTTGACGAAAACCAATACATTGACTATGTGGGCACTTGGGGCCCAGCCATCTGCGGCCACGCCCACCCGGAAGTCATCAAAGCCTTGCACGAATCTTTAGAAAAAGGTACGAGTTTTGGCGCACCATCGGTGTTGGAAAACGTACTCGCCGAAATGGTCATTGATGCCGTTCCCAGCATTGAAATGGTGCGATTTGTCAACTCTGGCACCGAAGCCTGTATGGCCGTTTTGCGGCTGATGCGAGCTTTCACCGGACGCGATAAACTGATCAAATTTGAAGGCTGCTATCACGGACACGCCGATATGTTCTTGGTAAAAGCCGGTTCCGGCGTCGCAACTCTGGGCCTTCCCGACTCCCCGGGGGTCCCGAAATCCGTTACTGCCAATACCCTCAACGCTCCCTACAATGACTTAGAAGCAGTCAAAGCTTTATTTGCCGAAAATCCCGGCGAGATAGCAGGCGTAATTCTCGAACCAGTGGTGGGAAATGCCGGTTTTATTACCCCGGATGCAGGTTTTCTCGAAGGTTTGCGGGAAATTACTAAAGAAAACGGCGCTTTGTTAGTTTTTGATGAAGTAATGACCGGTTTCCGCATCGCCTACGGCGGAGCTCAGGAAAGATTCGGCGTTACACCGGATTTGACTACTTTGGGTAAAGTTATCGGTGGCGGTTTGCCGGTGGGAGCTTACGGGGGAAGGCGGGATATTATGGGGATGGTGGCTCCTGCTGGGCCGATGTATCAAGCGGGTACGCTTTCGGGAAATCCTTTGGCGATGACTGCTGGGATTAAGACTTTGGAATTGCTGCAAAAACCCGGCACTTACGAACAGTTGGATAAGATTACCAAAAAACTGTCCGACGGATTGCTAAAAATTGCTAAGGAAGCCGGACACGCGGTTTGGGGCGGCCAAATTAGCGGGATGTTTGGCTTGTTTTTTGCGGCTGGCCCGGTTCACAATTACGAGGATGCGAAGAAGTCGGATTTGACGAAGTTCAGCCGCTTTCACCGGGGAATGTTGGAGCACGG
>NZ_JAUBQR010000193.1:0-12836 GCF_036701385.1 Microcoleus sp. Pol12B4
AAATGCGGCATCAAACCGCCGCCCGCACTGCCAAAAGAGCGCCTCGGGTTCAGCGATGTGGTGGCAGATGCCGACGGTATTCTCCGCCGCCACTTGCTGTTTATGCAGCCGCACAGCAGCGATCCTTGTACTACAGAGCACTCTTTGAGCGCGAGGGCTGCCCTCCATTACCTAGCAGCCAAAGGCATCAAACCGGAACCTCTTCCCAGAGATAAGATAAGGCTGGGTAATGCAGTTTTTGCACCGATTCACGGCAGTACAGGTGCTTATCAAAACTTGGACGATCGCGGTTTTCAAATGATGCTCAATTACCGACAACCCAAAAATTTTATTCGCCGAGTCATGCTGGCCGAACTGTTAGAAGGAAAAGTCAATCCCAATTGGATAAAAGACCGAATTATCTTTATTGGCGTGACGGCTCCGATTTCCAATCCCGATTATTTTTTGACGCCCTACAGTGCGGGAGAATCGCCTTCCCAGAAAATGCCGGGGGTATTAATTCAAGCGCAAATGTCGAGTCAAATTATCAGCGCTGTTTTGGATCGGCGCCCGCTGCTGCAAATTGCTCCTGAATGGGCTCAAATGCTCTGGATTGTGGGTTGTGCAGCAGTTGGTAGCGCGATTGCGATTGTCAGCCGACGCAGGCTGCACGCGGTGTCGGGGGCGATCGCATCTGTGGGGATTTTGTGCGGGGTTTGCTGGTTTTTGCTAATCGGGGGCTGGTGGGTGCCTTTGGTACCCTCAGCTTTGGCAATGGTAGAAGCGGGTTTAATTGCGATCGTTTTTACTTTTCGGCCGAAATGACAATATCAATTGGCAATCGTTAGATGACATCGCCAACAAATAATCTCCAGCCGTTGGAAAGATGTAGGGGTGGAGCATTTGGGCGACAATTCATGTTTCCCACCTTGGATTTTATGCCCAAATGCTTCACGCTCCCCAGGCTATTCAATTAGAAACTAAGTAGGTAGGCAAGATTAAACCGAATAATATAACACTATGTAAACAGGTTTAAGTTAGCCAGTAGAGAGCATTTGGAAACTTTGCCCTCGTTTACATAGGGGCGTTTTTTGGCGCCGACTTACTTAGAAGAGATTTTGGTGAAAAACCCGGTTTCTGCGTAACTCCGCAATTTTGAGAAATCGGGTTGATCGCGAGGAAGCATCTCATATTTGTAAAAACACTTCTTCTGGCTCCTTCCTTCTGACTCTTTCCTCCTAGCTCCTGGCTCCCAACTCCAATTTCTAGCTTGGCTGCTTTCCTTGAGATGATCCCGATCGCGATCGGCTATTTTTGGTTATTTTGCTGGTGCAGATAGTTGTTAATCGCTTTAGCGATTTTTGCTTGCTGGTATGGGTTCATCGTGCGGGGTAGGGAGATGCGAGAGCCTCCACAAACTAACAGTCTAACTTCGTACCAAATGTCATGATCCCGATCTTTTGTTCGATCGACTTCCACGCCATAAATTTCGCACAGAGAGTATTCCATTACTTTACGTGCCAACAAACCCCGCTGTTTAACAGTCAAGGTATTTAAA
This sequence comes from Microcoleus sp. Pol12B4, assembly GCF_036701385.1. Classification (NCBI taxonomy): domain Bacteria; kingdom Bacillati; phylum Cyanobacteriota; class Cyanophyceae; order Oscillatoriales; family Microcoleaceae; genus Microcoleus; species Microcoleus sp. Pol12B4. The sequence goes on from NZ_JAUBQR010000193.1 coordinate 1,538, forward strand.
GTTTCATCGAAGCTGTAAGTTTCATTATTTCTCAAGACGATCACTGCGATTCCTGCAAGCAAAAATATGCCTCCTGTCCATCCCAACCAGTGATCGTATTGGCTTAAGCGCAGCAATCGATCTTTGGCATTTTTAACATAAAAATTGATTTCAGAAGCCACAGCGTCTTGGGTTCCCCAATTAGTGGAGTTAGCAGTGAAAGGAACATTGCCAACAGAAGTCAAAAGTACAACTCTGGTTTTATAGCCGCATCTTTCAACTTTAGCTCCCTGCAAAGAACCAAGCTCAATTTCTTTGATGTTCGACCCCAGTAAATTCGATCGCACAATCTGACAATTTCCTTGTTTTGCCTGCAATCGCTGGCAGCTCAGGGTGGCTGCATGATAGTCAAAAGTCAGCGATATCAGTCCAACTGCCATGAATAAACAACTAGGGAGCCAAAAATCAAATATGCTTTGAGTCTGAATTATTAATTCACTTGCTGTTTGCTGGATTATTTTCATTTATCTCACCCTTTTATTCCAAAAATGAGGCTAAGTAGGTAGGCGCTGTAAAACACAATTATGTAAACGGCTGTAAAGTATTCAAATGCCCTAAGCGTGGCTAAGTTAGCCCTGTTTACATACAGTTACATAGCTGTGTTTAATCCCGCTTACCTACTTACCTTGTTATTGCGATCGATCGGAGCGAAAGTGTAACCGTCTCCGTGAGTAGTTTGAATAAAATTCGGAACAGCCGAATCGACTTTAGCCAGTTTCCTGCGAATCATACGGATATACACGTCCGCCACTTGCTCGTCTCGTGGGTCATTGCATTTCCATCCCCAAACTTTTTCGATTAGCTGTTGGCGGCTCCAGGCTTTACCTGGATAAGTTGCCAAAAAATACAAGAGTTGAAATTCTAAGGCCGTCAGAGCTAAAGTTTTCTCTTTCAATCTCACCTCCCTACTCATTAAATCGATCCCTAGTTCACGGAAGACAAGATTGCGCGGAGTGACAGTTTTCATCTCCCTCAACAAGATTTCTATTCTAACTGCCAAGTCCTCAAGACTGAACGGTTGGTCGATAAAATCATCAACACCTGCTTTTATGATGTTAATTCGATCTTCTTCGCCTGAACTGCTGCTGAAAATCACGACTAAAAAAACATTCTTCCGTTTCTGAATTTCTTGGCAAAGTTTAACGCCGATATTATCCGGCAAATTCCCATCCATAATTACGAGGACTGGGTTGAATTCCTCAAAGATTTCTAAAGCTGTTTTTCCGTCTGTGGCAGATTGTACTTGATATGTCTGATTCAGACAGCCGTAGATAAAATTGCCGACGGGGGCGTCATTCTGTACAACCCGAATTTTGGAATTTTGTTCGGTAGATATCGTCATAATTTTTGGCTCTCTTGTTAATGGTTCAAACTTTAGGAAATTGAGTAAGTAGGCTGTCTTTTGATTAGCCCCTCGATTCCCTATAGGGCGTGTTTTCTTTACCTGTAGATGCCCCCTTAGCTTGCCCCCTACTCAACCCCTACTCCATTTTTAAATGGGAGTACGAGGTGGGACAAGAGCGAATTAACTGGTTCCCACGCTCTACCTAGGAACCAGTCGTAATTATGATGATGATTCAATTAGCAATTACCCTGTCCCTGCGAGCGATCGGAGCGAAAGTGTAACCGTATCCCCGAACAGTTTGAATAAAATTCGGAACAGCGGCATCAACTTTAGCCATTTTCCTGCGAATTTGGCCGATATGCACGTCCACCACTCGCTCTTCTGCTGCATAATTGGATTTCCACCCCCAAACTTTTTCGATTAGCTGTTGGCGGCTGCAAGCTTTACCCGAATGAGAGGCCAAAAAACACAAGATTTCAAATTCTAAGGCTGTCAGGGTTAGAAGTTGCTCCTTCAATCTCACCTCCCTACTCAGTAAATCGATCGCTAATTGGCCGAAGACAAGGTTGGGCGGATTGACGGATCTCGCCCGCCTCAACAAGACTTCTACTCTAACTGCCAATTCTTCAAGACAGAACGGTTTGCACATAAAATCATCGGCACCTGCTTTCATGATTTTAATTCGATCTTCTTGGGCGGTGCGGCTGCTGAGAATCGCGACTAAAACATTAGTGCGCTTCTGCATTTCTTGGCAAAGTTTATAGCCGCTAATATCGGGTAAATTCCAATCCAAAATCACCAGGACTGGGTTAAATTCTTCAAAAATTTCGAGAGCAGTTTGGCCGTCGGCGGCAAATTGTACTTGATATGTTTGATTCAGAAAGCGGTAGATGAGAGTGCGAATGGGGGCGTCGTCCTCTACAACCAGAATTTTGGCTTTTCGATCGGCAGATATTGTCATAATTTTTGACTTTATTGTTAAGGGTGCAAAGTTAGGAAAGCGAGCAAGTGTATGAAAACACTCTTTATTGTTTAGTCCGCTGTGAGTGAACTAAAGTTTGTGCAGTAGGGGCAATCCCCCCGTGGTTGCCCCGATTGCGATCGCAAGCGTGACTTTTATGAAGAAATTAAATCGACACATGACTTATCGCTCCTGGCGCGATCGAGTTTCTGTGGAGCTTTCAGCGAAAAAACTAATTTTTTCGCTGTTTTGGCAATTTTTTACAAAATTTAACCAATTATGTTTCGCCGATCAGTGTGAAAGCCGCCCAATCTCTGGGATTGGGATGCTGCTGCATTGTCTCCAGCATGGCGTTTCGCAGGGCTTGAGCTTTGTTGCCTGTTCGATCGAGATTTTGATAAAATTTCACCATCAAATCGGCTGTAGGAGCATCTGGCACCGCCCACAAAGACACAATGACACTGGGCGTACCAGCCGAAATTAAAGCGCGAGACAAACCGATAACCCCGTCGCCGGTAATCCGCCCCATGCCGGTATTGCACGCACTCAAAACTACCAAATCCGCGTTGAGGTGCAGGTTCAAAATTTCCTCAGCAGTCAGCAAACCGCTATCGGTGCGATCGGGTGCAAGGGCGATCGCGCTGCCGAGCCCGCGAATGTTATCGAGCAATCCGTGGGTGGCCAAATGGACGATGCGGGCGTCTGACAACCGCTCAAGTACGGCGGCTTTGGTAGCGGATTTGCCCGTCAGGGCTTGGGTTTGGAATAATTGGGCGATCGCCTTGGCTTCGGTTTCTGAATGAGGCAGATCGCTTAACTGCTGTGGGGGTTTTCCCGCTACAAGAGAAACTTCGGGCATAGTCGGATTTCCTACTACTAAAATGTCCCCAACTAAATCAGAAATCTCTTGTCGTTTTTGGCTGGTTAATTCCAGAATTTGAATCGAAGGAGCAGTTAGAATAGTATGTTTTTCAATTAAGAATTTCCCCGCAGCATCTTGCAGGGCCGGAAAAGGAACGAAAAATACTTCGCCTTGAGGAATAAAGATAATTCGAGCTTCTGGATCTGTCGGCAATAAATCAGCAATCGGTTCGATTAGCAGTTGATGGAGTTTTTGCAAGCGCGGGTGATTTGTGCGGCTTGATTGCACTTTTGCTGTTACATCAATTGCAGGCCGGGGAATAGTCAATCCTGCGGGCAAAGAGGATTGCCAGAGCGAGAGAATGCTGTGAGTTTCATCAACAGATATGACTTGCCAAGGTTCCCAATTAGGGGCATCGTCGTGGAGTTTAACTAAATCGCCTGGGTCAATTTTTAGAGTAGGATTGAAGTCGCGATTCCTGATGCCGATCGCCTCGCGAGAGTCAGAAACCAAGTCTTTGAGCAGAGTATGTTGATAGTTGAGGTCAACTTGGCGAAATGCAATTTCACCCGTCGGCTGAATTACCCAAATAAAAAGTTCTTCTAAAAAAGAAATCGAATATTCCACAAAAGTTGCATTTTGTGCTTTAGCAATTTGTTTAATTTGCTCTATCGTAGGCGGCTTAATATTGGGTATCGCATCTGAATTAGCAGATAGCCTCGCAGTCAGTAACTCCACAAAAGCCCGCGCCCGCCCCCGCTCGGAAATTTCCAGCGCCTGTTCGGTTTTTGGCTGGGCGATCAGGGCTTTTTCTAGGTGGCGGTAAGTTGCTGCTTGGGTTTCAAAAATAGATACTTTAAAGTTATCGTGATTGCCCAATCTTCCCCGAAGTGACTCCCAAATTTGAATCGCGTCGCGGAGGAATGTTTCAGCTTCTGCAAACTTGCCAAAGTCAAATAAAGCGAGTCCTAAATTGTTGAGAGTTGCCCCTTTAGACGCCATTTCGCCGATCTCGCGCGCGATTTCTAAACTATGCTGGCTATATTCGATCGCCCGCTGGCATTGCCCCAAACAGCGGTAAGCATTGCCCAGATTTCGCCAGGAAGTCGCTTGCCCAGAGAGATCGCCGATTTCCTGCTGAATATCTAAAGACTGCTGGTAGTATTCGATCGCCCGCAAGTAACTACCCAAATTACTGTAAGCATTGCCCAGAGTAACCAACGAATAGGCTTCCCCATAACGGTTGTTGATTTTCTGCGCCAGAGTCAGGGACTCTTGAGAGCATTCGATCGCCTGTTGATGTTGCCCTAGGGAAATGTATGTCAGGCCCAAAGCGGTCAAGGAGTTCGCTTCTCTATGCTGAGAGTTGATTTTTCGCGCCATATCTAGGGACTCCTGCTGGCACTCGCTCGCCCGCTGGTATTCGCCCAGGGAATAATATGCACTCCCCAAATCGCGCCAGGAACTAGCTTCTCCGTGAGGATTGCGGATTTCTCCCTGAATATTTAGGCATTGCTGGTGGCACTCAATTGCTTGCAAATATTCCCCCAAAGCATCATAAATATTGCCTAAAGCATTTAAAGAATCAGCTTCCCCACTGCGGTTGCCAATGTCTCGCTGAATATTTAGCGACTGCTGGTGATAGTCAATTGCTTGCGAGTATTCCCCCCGCAAACGGTAAAAATTGCCTATATTGTTCAGAGAGTTCGCTTCTCCGTAGCGGTTGCCAGTGTCTCTATGAATATTTAGCGACTGCTGATAGTATACGAGCGTCTGCGAGTAGGTGTCCAGGGAACTTTTAGCACTATCTAAGAAGGAAGGTGCGGAGGGTAGTGGTCGGCGCCTTTCTACAATTCTCCTAATTTTCCTAATTTCATAAGGTGCGTACTTGAGTTTTGGTTCTCTGATCTTACTTAGGATTTCACTATATCGACGAGTTACCCTAATTTCCTTACTAACAGGAAACTGAATCGATCGGTAAATCAACAGCACATCTGCTGCCGATAGCGCCTGTTTGTAGAGCCGAACATCTCCTATATTGCCTTGAAAGGTGTTCTCAAAGGTGTTCTCAAAATCGTCTGATTGGCCACCAATAGTTAAGGGGATACTATTGCTGATAGAACCCTGTTGATATGTTGGGTTGAACCGGAAACCTACTTCCTTGCCATCGACATACCAGCGCCCTCCATCCGCTCGATCGCAATCCACAACAACCGCAACGTGATGCCATTCGCTATCGTTGACAACTGGCAAAGACGGAAGATCTTTTTCTTGGCGGTCGTCATAATAGTTTACCGAAATCCTCTCATCTGCTATTTGAAGGTTAATTCTGCCTCTATCAATAAAGAAAGACCAGCCCCGCAAAGGGCCGGAGTTTTTAATCCGCTGATCGATAATCGGGACAATACCGCAAGGGTCGTAGTTTTTAATCCGCTCCTTAAGAGCTTCGACATATTCCGTGCGAATCCACGCACAAATAGAAAAGTCTTCTTTGCCTATATCCAGTAAAGGAGTAACTGGGAAAGTAACGTAACCTCCGCTCAGCAGCAAACTTTCCTGCGGCCCGTTTGTGATAGTTCCATCGGTATGATGTGTTAGGGACTCTTTGTAGACATGGATATAGGATTCCGAATCACTCGAATACTCAATATAACGGCGAACGCTGTCAATTAGGCGTGCCGGAGGCAGGGCGGTTTCATTCTCACGAAAATCAGGCTTTTGTAGGGGCGGTGCCCCCGTACCCGCCCCCACCCCCAGACGATTGCACAGGCGTTTCAGACATGGGGGCAACCACGGGGGGATTGCCCTTACCGAAAATGAAACCGCCCTGCGTGCCGGAGGGAGTTCGGGGCAATCGCTCGCTATGTTGCCTGCTTCAAATGACCAATGGGCGATCGGCTCTGTATTGAAAGTGTTATAGACGCTTAATATTGAGTGTTTCATGGCTTAGTTGACTTAATTTTTGTGGAACAGGCATCTTGCCTGTTCCTGATGGGCGGGCTAATAAAAAGGCCACAAAAAAACTTACTCTTTGTGGAACAGGCAAGATGCCTGTTACGGTGGTGAAACTATCCCGTGCAGGCGCACAAACGGATGCTGCAATAAAGCCTCCCAGTCAGCATCCAAAGTCGCCAGAGAAGATATTTTCTCAAATCCAGATAGCTCTGCTAGCGCTTCATACCGCAAATCATTTTCAGCATAAATTAGCAGCCTCTCCTCTAAAGTAGCTGCCTGTAATTGGCTCAACAGTTTGCCGCGCAGTGCAACTAATTCTGTGAGAGTTTCGTACCACAAACCGTGTTTAGCCAACAGCAAAACGCGCTCCCTTAGAGATGCTGTTTCTAGCTGAACCAAAATTTCTGGTTTCATTTCCACCCGCTCCACCCACCCGTGGCGGGAGATATTCCCGTACAAAAAGCACCATTGATACTTCTTGCCAGTTTCCAGAGGAGGTGAATTGGGCGGCAAGGAAAAACTCGCAATTCCCGCTCCTTTTTCGAGCTCAAAAACTGTTCGGAAAACTACTTCTTGGTGTTCGTCACGCAGCACAAACTCAAAGGGAATATCATCCGGCAATGAAGCCGGCAAGTATAGCCAAAAAGTCGGATGTGCGATCGCTGTCAACCCAAAATTTGTAGCGGGAATCAAAGCTAAAAAGTTGTGAGGATCGCGGCTGCCTGCGTCTTTGCGATCGCCCGGTGCTCCGCGCGCGGGCGGATCGTATGCGAGTACCTGTGGCAGCAAATTCGGTTCCCCCGATGAATCAGCCAGCATCGCTGCCAATCCAGGTTGAACCATTGTTAAAGCAACAAGCACATTAAGCGCCGCCTGCTGTAGGAGCAGTTTTGTGACATTCATAAAATATCCGCCAAGTAGAGGTATAAAATCTCAGTTCGATTCAACTGCACCCTGAAAATAATCTTGCCAGATTTTTTATGCTAGCGTCTATAGTTTCGCGTAAATTTTTTAGTATATTTCCCTAATAAAATTCCGCGAAACTGGCTCCAGCAACCTCTACCTTAAAAATGAAACAACTCAACCCAAACCCATCGCATCATTTTCACATACTAATAATTTACCTTTCCCCTGATAATACCAAACATAACCCTCTCCACCGCCTTTGCCAAAATGACCTAATTTTCGATAATCTTCTTCAATCCCCTTGGTAAATCCTTTAACCAAATCGCAATCAGCTATCAAAGTTTCACCTTGTCTGAGTTCGACAACCTTAGCCGGTGAATTTGTAGCTGCTACAACAGTAGCTTTTTGTTCGCGCAAAGCTGTAACAGCAATTCTCCACCTACCGTCATTAGAAGCAGCCACTTGTCGGAATTTCAGTTTTTTAGCACCGATAACTACATTGTCCGAACAAAACTGAAATACACCATCATCAAACTCCCACTGCTCTGCATCCGAAAGGTCGATCGGCGTATAATGCAGGAAATGCCCTTTTTGTCTCGGTTCGAGCTTCACCGTACCAGTCCCTTGATATACGGGAGCGTTGTAGTCCATTTCCGTTGTCAAAGATACCCACATATCTTTTAAACGATTATCCGTTTTATAAACACCGGAAGTCAATTTCCCCATACACCAATGCAGCGCACCTTTTTGAACTATCACTCCCGAATTGTTCAAGTTAATTTCCGCTTGCTGAACCAACGGAATATTTTTAGTGGGATGGTAAAACTTGTTTGTTTCTTTATTGATGTTATTTTGGACGTACCACAAATCCGTTGGTTCCAAAAGCTTGATTTCGTATTTCATAATTGACCTCGCCTATTGACGTGAAATGTGTTAAACATTTTACCCAAGATTAGGAGCTGCCGCGCTCCCGGACTTATCTTGTCAAATTTATCTTTTGCAGACATCCTCTGCTACTGTTAAAGTATCTAGCTATCTTAGCAATAGCAGACAGCGCCCCTCCACAATTGTTGAGAAAAATTTATGCCGGCGATCGCACAATCTCCCAATTTACCCATTTTACAAGAAATCAACTCAGGATTACCCAATATTTGCGGCTCCGAAGCAGAAATTAATGCCGCAGCCAATAGCAACGAACCAATCTTTCTACCTACCACAAATCTGCGCCTGGAAAATATTCAAGCCGGATTCGCCTGCGCCTTGCATATGCACCAACCCACCATTCCTGCCGGTGCAAACGGCGAACTAATCTGCAATCTCCAGAATATGTTTGAACATCCCAACCAAGGAGATAACCACAACGCCGGAGTGTTTGCTTGGTGCTATTCCCGCATGGGAGAATTCATTCCCCAACTGATTGCCGAAGGCTGCAACCCGCGAATTATGCTCGACTATTCGGGCAACTTATTGTGGGGATTGCGCCAAATGGGACGCGACGATATCTTTGATAATCTCAAGCGGATTACCTGCGATCCTCAATATCAACCCCACGTAGAATGGCTGGGGACAATGTGGAGTCACGCCGTCATTCCTTCAACTCCCATTCCCGACATCAAACTCCAAATTCAAGCATGGCAACATCATTTTGCGGCAATTTTTGGCTTGGATGCCCTGAAGCGCGTTAAAGGTTTTTCGCCTCCAGAAATGCACTTTCCCAATCACCCTGATACACTTTACGAATACATCAAAGCTTTGAAAGAATGCGGCTATCGCTGGCTGATGGTGCAAGAACATTCGGTAGAAAATCCCGACGGTTCGGGATTGTCGCAAGACCAAAAATATATTCCCAACCGTTTAGTTGCCCGCAATTCTCGCGGCGAAACAATTAGCATCACTGCTTTCATTAAAACCCAAGGATCAGATACGAAATTGGTGGGTCAAATGCAGCCGTATTACGAAGCAAAAGGACGCAATAAACAGCAAATTGGCAATGTCACAGTTCCTTCTTTAGTTACTCAGATTGCCGACGGCGAAAATGGCGGCGTGATGATGAATGAATTCCCCAGCGCCTTTGTCAAAGCTTGGCACGAAAACCGCGAACAAGGCGGCGGAAAATCCGGTGTTGTTGGTTTAAACGGCACTGAATATTTGGAGATAATTGAAGCGGCGGGTGTTAATCCTGATGATTATCCGATTTGTCAAGGGGTTAACCAGCACAAAATCTGGCACCTAGTCGATCCTGATAATGCGACGCCGGAAAAAGTGGAAAGTGCGATCGCCCAACTCAAGCAAACCGACCATAATTTTCACATGGATGGTGCTTCTTGGACTAACGATTTGAGTTGGGTGAAAGGCTACGAAAATGTCTTGGAACCGATGAATCTACTCAGCGCTGCATTTCACAAAAAATACGACCCGCTAGTGCACCAAGATGCCACCGTTACCAAGCAGTTTGAATACCAACAAGCTTTGCTTTACAATTTGTTGGTGCAAACAAGCTGTTTCCGCTATTGGGGACAGGGAACTTGGACTGATTACGCGCGCGAACTTTACAACCGTGGCGCTGCTTTAATGAAGTAGCAGAATTTATTGTAGGGTGCCTCGGAAACAAACTGCTTGAGCCTCTTCAAATATCAGCGCTGAGACACCCTACATCTAGAAAACTTTATTGATAAAGAGAGGACTAAAGTCCTCACTAAAAACACGAATTTACCAATTACTGTCTACATTTCCTGCATCAGCCGCAAATAGTTTTGCCGCATCTGCGTCATATTTTCCATCATTCTATTAGCCATATCTTTCTCCACATCGCTCATTTGCTGCCAAAATAAAGCCGATCGCCTCGCCATAATTGCCTCTTCCCACAGCATCTCCAAAAGTTGCGCCGCCATTGGGTTTTCAGCATCGATAATCCCACACAATTGCTGGAAAGCCCGGTTGGCTTCGGTGTGACTACCAACATCCTGAGCCAGCGTCAGGCATTTTTTGAGTTGTACGATCGGATTTTCAGAAGAGTAAGCCATAATTTCACTAAGATAAGCGACAAAATTTACACTGATACCTTTGACATTACTAGAGTTGTGACACAGCGGTAGAGTTCCCTACATACCACCGCCAAGGCAAATCAATTCCTTGAGAAATCCCGATCCGCGTAGTTTGCACAAAATTTATTGTACCCTCCTCCACAGCTTGCTGAAAGTGCTCGCTCCGGTGTTCCAACCGCAGCGGTTGGCCTGCACCCAAGGGAAAACCGCTTAAAGTTCGATCGATATCAAGCACCTTACACAGTTTCCCAGGCCCGGCGGCGAGGCGCGATCGCTTCTTCTCAGGAATTGCAGCGAATTCTTGGGGAACCACATCTACCTGCAACGCTCGAATCAGCACAGCACTAGCAACTCCCTCTGCATCCGTCACCACGTTAAAACAGTGATACATCCCGTAGATTAAGTAAACGTAGCTCATACCCGGAGGCCCGAACATCACCTCATTGCGAGAAGTGCGCTGTCGATAAGCGTGACAAGCGGGATCTCCTGGGCCGTAAGCTTCGGTTTCGACAATCATTCCCCTAATTGTCTCGCCGTCCGGAAATTGCCGCACCAGAGTACAGCCCAGCAAATCTGGCGCTACGCTGGTAGATGGCCGCGCCAGCCAAAAAGATTCTACAATCTGAGTATTTGCACTCACTCAACAACAGCAGGTAAATTATGGACGTTAAGTTAGTTTTAGCAGTCTTGACAGCAGTTTTCACCGTTTGCTGTCTGTTCTTCGGCACAAAAAACGGGTTCTACGATACTGACAAGTATCACGGCAACGGTTCTGCTCACTAATTTTAGGCGTGCAGTTAGTTGCTTAAAAAACCGCTGCCTGTTTGTCAGGCGGCGGTTTTCTTTCGATTTAATAGATATAAACATTATTTGCTAGTCTTACTAAGGATGAATTGTGCCATTTGGCATTTGAGCTTCTTGCAAGCTAGCATTTGAGAAGTCAGCGCACCCCATGAGATTGAAACGCATTGTCGCTCCTCTATGCGTTGCTTTCATTTTGAAACCTACTACTGAATTTTGGTAGTGGCCAAGAAGTAATGATGGTAAGATAGTAGCCTTGATAAGTTTTTTGTCAACTATGCCGAATTGTCCCGTTTGCTCTTCTGCCCGAATCGTGAAAAACGGTCATATTCACACGGGAAAACAAAGATTCAAATGTTACGAGTGTGGTCGGCAATTTGTCGAGA
>NZ_JAUBQR010000194.1:0-12800 GCF_036701385.1 Microcoleus sp. Pol12B4
CATGATTAAATAGAAACGCAATACCGTACCTGCGCTGTTGATAAATTCTCAGCAACTACTTTGGTCAAAATTGCTTCGAGAAATTAATTTACTCTAAAAACTGTTAGCAGCAGCTCAGGTTCCTCAACCTCGCCAGAACACATCCTACCTATCATCCCGACAATTCGGAGCGGCAATGAACACAATCAAACCCGAACCTCAAAGATCGCGCTTCGTGGCTCTGCTGCTGACAACGCTGCTGACCTTTCCCTTTGTGAGTGCTTGCGGTTCTAGCGAGCGAACTTACGCTCCTCCGCCTCCTGTTGACGATACTCGCGCTGGAGGAGTGCAAACTAATCGCGGCTCCGCTCCTTCCCCACAAGCGAAAAAAGGACTGAGCAATGCTCAAAAAGTAGGGATTACTTTAGCAGGAGCAGCGGCCCTTTACTACCTCTACAACCAGCATAAAAACAAGCAACAACAGGGGCCGCAGGGAAAATATTACCTTTCCAAAAACGGTCGCGTTTACTACCGCGATGCCCAGAATCGCGCTCACTGGGTAACGCCACCGCCGGGAGGAATTAAAGTTCCGGAGTCCGAAGCAATGCGTTACCGGGAATTCCAGGGCTACAACAACCAAAATACTGGTCGAGACCTTACTAGCTTGCCGGAAGCTACAGCTCCTGTTCCGGCCCAGTAGCCTAACGATTTGAGATTTTAGATTACCCGTTGGAGATTTTCAATTAATTCTGGGATTCCTAATCTAAAACACCAGTTTTTCACTACATAAAAAAGAGGAACTTTATCATGGTAGACGGATTTTTTCGGAAGTTAAAAGATGCGATTGTCGGGCCCGACAGCGAGCAATTAGATCCTGACGGTAATTACCAAGATCCCTCAAATCCCGGACAGTATGGCAACGCGCGTCCGGCCAGCGAAGACCCCTACGGCGACCCCGCAGACTACGGAGAGTACGGCGACGTGAGTCCGGCCAGCGAAGACCCCTACGGCGACCCTGCAGAGTATGCAGGTACTGACTACGGACAGTTCGGTAACGTGAGTCCGGCCAGCGAAGACCCCTACGGCGACCCCGCAGACTACGTAGCGGATGCTGGAATGTTCGGCGACGTGAGTCCGGCCAGCGAAGACCCCTACGGCGACCCGGCGGATGACGAAGAGTTTAGTTGAGTAAGTTAGCTAGAAAAATTACCTGGTAAGCAACAGCACCCCTGCGGGGGTGTTTTTTTTTTGGGGAAATACCATGAGTGAGCGAAATATGAGCGGAAAACGGAACTCTTGAGGGGGCGAATCTGAAACCCTTAACGGACAAGAGAATTGTTAAACGGAGAGGGTGGGATTTGAACCCACGGAACCTTGCGGTTCACCTGATTTCAAGTCAGGCGCATTCGACCACTCTGCCACCTCTCCGGGCGAATTCATTTTATCATACCAGCAATTGTCTCTAACTACAAATAGCTGCAGATTCAGTGTGCCGATAAAGAATTTGTTCTCTTTCTACCGCAAAATCTGCGCCTACCCATACCAGAGACACTTCCGACACTGCTCCATTTTCCAGCAGGACGATCGAGAAATTCCGCAGTTTCGAGCACTCTTTCTCCACAATTCGCGGTACGCTGGCCGCATTCAAATACACCGTACCCTCCGCACTCACCTCCAGCGACTTCCGCAACTCGTGCTTCGTGTGCCGCAGTTTGTGGTGCATATGACCAAAAGTTACCAGAGGTATGTGCTTCCCAGAACTCCGAGTTCGATCGATCGCCTCGGCAAAATCAGGGTCGCCCCAATCCCCTCCCAGCGGCTTCCAATCTCGCCCGCATGGGTCTTCAGGAGCCTCTCCCAACCCCGTCGGGCCCGTGTGACCCAAAAAAATCAAATTTTCGCAATCGGCATCCGCCGCAGCCGCTGCTATGCGCCGCGCCGACTCCTCAAAACTTTCTACCCCAAACCACTCCGAGTAAAAATCCCCGTACTTCCACTCCGATCCCCCCCAAGTAAACGGGCGGCTTCCCACCACAGTTACGCCCAATTCTGGAAAATCCCGTTTCCCGTAACCGACGTGAGCTTCTCCCATTAAATCTAACTGCTGTTTTACCCAATTTTCTTGAGTGCGATCGTAAGGGCACTGACTGCGGCCCCACTCCGTCGCCGTGTACCAAGCGTCGTGGTTCCCAAACACCGCTGCCTTCGGAATGTCCAATTGAGCGATCGCCCGCACCACCTCCACCGACTCATTGCCAAAATCCCCCACAAACAGCACCAAATCAACGCCCAGATGCTTCAGGGCCTCGCCGTCTTCAGGTTCCCAGCGATCGTGAACGTCCCCCACCACCGCAATTTTGATAGATTTAGCTTTATTCATGTGATTTGTCATGTGCGATCGATCCCTAGCCCCTTCTTACTCAGCATAAGAAACAGCGACCAATTTTTGCACTCTCCCGCAGCATATTTTGGATTTGAGATTTGAGATTTTAGATTGACCCCACTGAACAGCCAGCACTTTTTGGTGAATTCAACTATAATTCAAAATACACTTTAGCTGTCTTCGCCACCTTCCCCGGAATATTCTAACTGTGTTTACCACCGCACCTGCTCCGAACTTTACTCAAACCCGACTGCCCCACGACTTGTTTGCAGCCATTAACGCCCTCAAACAAGAGTTAAACGCCGTCATTCTCGCCCACTATTACCAAGACTCCGAGATTCAAGACATCGCAGACTTCATTGGCGACTCCCTAGAACTTGCCCGCAAAGCCACCAACACCAGCGCCGATGTCATAGTTTTTGCCGGAGTTCATTTCATGGCCGAAACTGCAAAAATTCTCAATCCAGACAAATTAGTATTGTTGCCAGACTTAAATGCTGGATGTTCCCTGGCCGACAGTTGCCCTCCCGAAGCCTTTGCAGCTTTCAAAGCCGATCGACCAGGACATTTGGTAATTTCCTACATTAATTGTACCGCCGCAATTAAGGCAATGAGCGATATAATTTGCACCAGTTCTAACGCTGTTAAAATTGTCAACCAAATTCCCAAAAATCAGCCGATAATTTTTGGACCAGACCGCAATCTCGGTCGCTACGTCATGGAACAAACGGGGAGAAACATGGAGATCTGGCAAGGAGCTTGCATGGTCCACGAAAACTTCTCAGAAAAAAAGATAGTTCAACTCAAAATCGAAAATCCCGATGCCGAAATAATTGCCCACCCAGAATGCGAACCTCCTGTGCTGCGCCACGCTAATTATATCGGCTCTACCACTGCTTTGCTCAAATATTCTCAAGCTAGTTCCAGCCAAGCTTTTATTGTTGCGACTGAACCGGGAATCATTCACCAAATGCAAAAGCAAGCTCCGCACAAACGTTTCATCCCCGCTCCTTCCACCAATAATAACTGTGCTTGTAACGAATGCCCGCACATGAGATTAAATACCTTGGAAAAATTGTATCTAGCTCTGAAAAATCAAACCCCTGAAATTACCATGCCCCTAGATATTCAACTAGCAGCTTTGCAGCCCATCCAACGAATGCTAGAAATGAGCTAACCGCTGGCTATTTTTCAGTAAATACATTGTAGGCTGGGTTGGACGCGGCGATTAAATTAAGTCCTCGCCTAACCCACCAACATCGATCGGCAATCGGTGAAGCAGTTGTTGGCTCTTTCTCTTCTCTTCCTCTGCGCCTCTGCGGTTCCTTCCTTTAAAACTCCTGAACGATAAATGATGTCCGAAAAACTGATTGTTTTCACTCGCTACCCCGAACCGGGAACAACCAAAACTCGACTAATCCCGGTGCTGGGAAAAGCAGGTGCTGCCAACCTTCACCGCTTGATGGCTCAACGGACGATCGCCTGCGCTCTCTCTCTCCAAAAAGCCCGCCGATTATCCGTAGAAATTCACCGAGCCGGCGGCAGCCAACAACTGATGCAAGAGTGGTTGGGAAATGATATTATTTGTCAAAATCAAAGAGACGGTGATTTGGGCGCAAGAATGACAGCAGCGTTTCAAAAATCTTTTAATTCAGGGGTTGAGAAAACTGCAATTATCGGCACTGATTGTCCTGGTTTGAAAGCAGAAATCATGGCACAAGCTTTTGAGGAATTGAGCCAGCACGATTTAGTTTTGGGTCCTGCCAAAGACGGAGGTTATTATCTGATCGGGCTGCGGCGATCGATACCGGAATTGTTCGGTGGCATTCAGTGGGGAAGTAGTGAAGTATTGGCTTGTACGCGGGCGATCGCCCAAAAGCTAGACCTCAATATTGCTTATCTTCCCACTCTTGCAGATATCGATAGACCCGAAGATCTCCTCGGTTTAGATATTAATATATTAAAATAACTAAACTCTGTTTAAGAAAGCTATTTTATTAGAAAGTGTCATCTATAATTTTATAAAAAATAATTGATTTTGTAACTAAAAATTCATAATATAATAATTATATTTGTCTAACCAAATGTTGAATATCAGTAGTAGTTATACAGCGCCTGGGACTATTGTCCCAGGCGCGAGGAAACACCAAAAATTAGCAACTAATAGCTCAGCTTTGTAGGAAACCCGTCCTGTGAGATGAAAGCGAAATGTAGGGGCTATCTCGTCGTAAAAAATGAGCAACTGATAGCTCAGCTTTTTACAAAACTCGCCCTCCCACCTTAAGGCCCAATGTAGGGGCTATCTCGGCGTAAAAAATTGGCTCTCATAACAGATAAACTTTTTACAAAACCCACCCTCTCTCACGGGTGCTTAATTCTGTATGTCGCTAGAAAATCCCTATCTCAAAATTTCCATTATCATTCCAGTCTTAAACGAAGCACCTACAATTGCCTCAGTCATCTCCAGCGCCCTTCAGGCCAAAAATGTCGAAATAATTGTCGCCGACGGCTGCAGTAGCGACGGTACAGCGGATATAGCAAAATCTTTGGGCGTCCGAGTTATCTCCACCGCCCCAGGCCGCGCCACCCAAATGAATGCAGGTGCTTCTGCTGCTACAGGAGACATATTGCTGTTTCTCCACGGAGACACTCTTTTGCCTCGCGGGTACGACGATAGCGCGCGTCGGGTACTAGCTAACCCGTCTGCTGTAGCGGGGGCCTTTGAACTCAAGATTGACGCCTGCAGGCTCAGCCTCCGGCTGGTAGAAAGAGGGGTAAAGTGCCGATCGAACTTTCTGCAAATGCCGTACGGCGATCAAGCGATTTTCCTCAACGCAGTTACCTTTGAGAAAATCGGCGGTTTTCCCGACTTGCCCGTTATGGAAGACTTTGAATTCGTGCGACGGTTGAAAAAACAAGGCCGCATTGAAATAGTAACCCAGGCAGTCCTGACCTCCGCCCGTCGCTGGCAGCAGCTTGGGGTCCTCAAAACCACCACCATTAATCAAATAGTAATCATCGCTTATTTCTTGGGAGTGTCGCCCGATCGACTCGCTTTCTGGTATAAGAGGCAAAAGAAAAATTCTTCCAAAAACTAAAGAATAGTGAACTTTTCTAAAGCTTGCTGCCAATTATGCAAATAGGAAACACCTCCCTGCGTAAAATATGACTTGAACGCCTCAACTTTATTAAACTGCGAGGACAAACAGAATATGGCCGATCCCAGAGATGCAGAGCTTATTAAACCCTTTAACGGCGACCCCTTCACGGGTCATCTAGCCACCCCCATCAGTGCTTCTGACTTCACAAAAGCATTTATTGGGAACTTGCCTGCCTACCGCAAAGGACTCTCGCCCCTAGTTCGAGGTCTAGAAATCGGTTTGGCACACGGTTATTTCCTCGTCGGCCCCGAAATCGTCTTCGGGCCCCTACGGGATTATCCAGAAGCAGCTAATCTTGGCGGACTAATTACAGCCCTCGTCTTAGTTCTGCTCGGCACACTAGGTATGTCTGCCTACGGTTTAGTCTCTTTCAAACAAGACAACACCAGCTACCCTAGCGCTAATCCGATGACTCCCGATTCCCTCAGAAATGCTGAAGGGTGGAGCCAGTTAACCGCTGGTTTCTTCATTGGCGGGATGAGCGGCGTCTTTGCTGCTTACTTCTTACTGGAAAACTTTAACGGCGTTGATGCCATTTTCCGGGGTTTAGTCAACAATTAGGCTTCACTCCCCAATATCCCTGTTGGAACACACTAACTTTAGTTTGGAGAATTTGATATGACAGGTTCCTACGCTGCTTCTTTTTTGCCGTGGATTTTGATTCCGCTAATTACCTGGCTGATGCCGGTTGTGGTAATGGGTTTGTTGTTTATCTACATTGAAAGCGACGCCTGAGCCTTATCTCTAAAGTAAGACCTAAGTTGGAAAGCCGAAGTAAGACGATTGATGAACAATTGCTCTGAAATTTCTAGATTAATCTAGGGAAAATCAGCAAAAATTGTTTTGAGATTTCTGGCTATCAGAAAACTTAGTTTCTTTACCCCCATCCCCAGAATTTATCTGTGGAGCAATCTTTCAGTTTTCTTCCTTCAAAAATCGTAATTGCAAAAAAATCCTCTGCCTGCAGGTAGAGGATTTTTTTGCAAAGAAGACAAATAATCCGCTCAGACCACACAAATTGCCCAATTCTGAGCCACAATTGTTATGGAAACCTACTAATGAGGAGACAGCGATGCAATTTTCCCCCGCACGCCGCATCTTAGCTCCATTCCTGATCTCGGTACTGCTGTTAGTGACCGCCTGCGGTCAAACCCAAGCCCCCTCCCGCTGGGACAAAGCTCAGCAGGAAAGCACCCAAAAACCTGGTAAGGCACAGCAGACAACTGCTGATAAATCAAGTGCTAGTAATCAAAACCTGCCTAAGAAGGCAGTTGCAGGCGGTAAGTTAAATAAATACTTCCCGTCTTCGGGCGGTGGATTCGATCGCGTTTTTGCTCAAGAAAAATCCGGTTTTGCTGAAGCTAAGCTGAACAAAGACGGAAAAAATGTCGCGGTTCTCTCGATTAACGACATCGCCGGCAACCCCAGCGCAGGTGCAAAATTCCAGCAAAGTACCAAGCAAATCAGCGGCTATCCCGCTGTTAATCAGGGTGCTAATATCACTGCTGTTTTAGTGGCAAATCGCTATCAGGTGAAAGTTCAATCCCGCAACCCCTCTTTTACCGCTAGCGATCGCGAAGCTTGGCTGTCAAAATTTAACCTCGGCGGTCTCGCTCGTCTCAAGTAGCAACGTCTTTTGTCACACTTCGCGCCCGACTCCAGTCTGGCGCTATTAGAACTAAGTCTGCCAGAATGAGACTGTGAAGTTCTTGGCATCTGCCAAAAGTAATACCTTTGATTTTCGTTCCAGCAAAAGGAGTTTTTTGTGAGCAAAACAGTCTTTGAATTAGTCGATACACTGCCTCAAGACAACATGACTGTCAAAGCCCTGCGAGCGCTTGACTTTGTGGTTCCCGGTGAGTGGAACAATTTAGTTGGCTTTGAAAATACCATTCGCACCGTTACTGGCGAAACAGACGAAGAACTAATTCAGCAAATTGGCGAGCGCGCCATCTACCTCTTCAACGATAAGTCTCAGGGCTATCAACGCGCTCTCTGGCTGTACCAAACTATTGACAGTGCCGACAAGGCTTTGGGCAGTGCGGCCCTCGCTAATAAAGTTGCGGAAAATGTCTCGTTTTTGTCGTTCCTCGGCAATATCACTCCCAAGGCTGAAAAAGCTCAAACGATCGATCTGTCTTTGAAATTAGTCACAGAGTTGCTAGCTTTTTGCCAAATTAACGGCCTTCCCGGCGACAGCATTGGCGATTTTGCTGCTTCCTTGGGCGACTACGGCGGCGAATCCCTGATGCGGATGGCTGCTTTGGTTTGTTTTGACGGTTTGATTCCCCTGGGGCCGGACTTTATCATGGCAACTCAGTCTTGGATTGAAAAGCTCTCCCCGAACGATTTGCAAGATAATTCGGCCTTTAAGTCGATCGGTGGCATGATTCCTGGGGGTTCTCCCGCAGGTCAACTTGGCTTTATTGGCGAAAGCTTTAATTCAGTTTCCGGCTGGATGAGCTCTTTTGTGAGCGATCGAGGTTTGACTCCTCAGAATGTACTCGGCCACTTGCAGAGTTTTGTGGAAATTTCTGCTGACAAGGTGGACTACGTGGGCGCATTCCTCGATATGACTACCAACTACTACGAACACACCGGCGTTCAAACTCTCGCCCGCCGTTTGATTGAACGAGCTGTCGCTGAGATTTAGAATAACCAAAGGAGTTGTGATGTTTGCCGACGATAGCCCTCTGAGAGTGTTTTGAGTTCAAATTTTTTGGAACGAGTAATTCTCTCTCGCTTGGTTTTCGATAAACAGTGGGGGCGATCAAAAAAGTCGATCGCCCCCACCTGCACTCACAACTCGTTTTACCCATCACTTTTAAAAGGAAGCGTTAATGCCAGAAGAACCGCAAAACCCTACCACTGGAGAATTGGAAACTCCCAGTGCTTCGATCGAGAACGCCTCGAGTTCCGACACAGCCGAGACAACCGACTTACCCAGCACTGACAAGCCTCAGCCGGCTGCTAAAAAGCCCAAAGAACCGAAAAATCCTACCGCTGGAGAATCGGAAACTCCCAGTGCTGCGATCGAGAACGCCCCGAGTTCCGACACAGCCGAGACAACCGACTTACCCAGCACTGACAAGCCTCAGCCTGCGGCTAAAAAGCCCGCAGCCAAAGCCGAAGGCGACAAGCCACCAGCTAAAGCTAAAAAGGAAAAAGCACCTGCTGTTGAAGACAAGCCCTTTGCGGAATTTATTCAACAAGATTATTTGCCCGCTTTGCAAACTGCTTTGACTAAGCAGGGCGTTAAGGATTTAGAGGTGAGTTTGACCAAGCAAAAACTCCCCGTTGCCGGCATGAGTTCCGCCGGCGATTGCTGGCAGGTAATTGGTAAATTTCAAGAAGGTCAACGCCAATTTAACCTGTATTTTCCTCAAGAAAATATTCAAAGTCAAAGGGCGTTTTCCTGCGCTGAAAATAATACCAAAACTAGCACTTTAGAGCCTTTTTTGATAGATGAGCGCAAGGTAACACTAGACCTCATGGTGTTTGGCGTCGTCCAGCGACTTAACGCTCAAAAATGGCTAAATCTTAATTAGTTATTAGTTATTAGTCATTAGTTATTAGTCATTAGTTGCTGGCATTTAGGGAGTTATTAATGAGTGGCAGGGCGGGTTAATTGGGATATGAACTTTACCGATAGCCCAATCTCTAATTTTGCACCGACTTACTCCTACGTGAGAAGTCTTAGCTAATGACTATTAACTATAGCTAATGACTATTAACTATTGACTATTGACTAATAACTAATGACTGCTGACTAATGACAGATTTTCTTCGGATTTTGTCAAAAAATTGCGAGCTTGCATAATCGCAAAAAGGTCAACATCTGTTTCTAACAAACAAGCATGGCCGCTGTTAGCCAGCAGTACCATTTGAGCCTTGGGAATTACCTTGACTAAAAGCTTCGCTTCTGCTAAGGAAGGCAGCAGCCGATCCGCACCGCTAGCAATTACTAGCGTCGGCTGTTTGATGCCGCGCAACTGATTTTCGTCAACATTAAACGATCGCACTAACGCTAATCTCCACACAGACGTGTTTTGCGGTACTGCTTGCATCGCTTCTAGCAAAGCGCGGCGATCGTCGCGCCCAATCTTTCCTAATGATGCTAATATCGGCAATAAACCGATTACAGACAGCGGATAAAGGTTGGCCGGCAGCCACTGAGTCAGGTACGAACCCCACTGCACCCAAGGCTGCTGTCGAAAGGAAGAAGCTGGATTGACTAAGATTAATCGATCGCACAATTTGGGAGCTTCTAACATCACTTTCATCGCTAAACAGCCCCCAAATGACTCGCCACACAGATAAACCGGCCGCTTCGGCTTTCCGGCTTGCTTTTCGGCTTCAATTAAGGCAATTGTTTCCCCAACCAGTACGTCCCAACTAGGCCTATCGTCCGCAGGTAAAGTTAAGCAACGAATGTCGAAATGATTGGCTAATTTAGGAATTTGGGATCGCAGCAGCAAGCCGCCCCCGTCCATACCGGGCAAAAATACAAATAAAGGGCGATCGGGTTTCGGGGGTCTGGGGGTTAGGAAACGAACCTTATCGTTAGCATTTGCCATGATTCAAGTCAATCGATTTTAGATTTTAGATTTTAGATTGGAAATCTGACACCAGCCAATAGTCAATAGTCAACACTCAACAAACTTACAAACAACCTCGTTGGAGTAATTCTGCAATTTCGCCCTGACAGTGGTCTGTGAGTTCAGCCACAACTGCTTTGGCTTTTTTGCCTTGATATTGCTGCTGTCTCTCGACAGTAATCCAGTAAGGCCGGCCGATTAAAACATTAACTCGCTGATAAATTATCACAGGATGCCATCCAGAGCGATCGAACAGCGGTTCCGAAGGATCAAACAAACTCAACAACTTGAGCGGTACACCCGATCGTACTGAGTGTTCCTCAAAAGAACTAATCGCCACCGGCAACACTGCCAAATCCCGCACCGGTGCCCGCAAAGCCAAATGAGCAAATCCCCGCTGAAACTTCCCCACAGTATTCGGGCCAGTAAGCTTCACCATCGGTTCTGCACCCTCTGGAAACACCCCCACCATCTCCCCGCCTTGCAGCAGCGCTGTCGCTTGAGAGAAAAAATGCTGCTGTCGGTGTTCCGGTGCTTCCAAGGGGAAAGCGCCGAAAGTCGTGACAATTTCTCTCATCACCGGAACTTGACCCATGTAATGATGACAAGCAAAGCGGATCGATCGACCCAAAGCCGCCGTCAGCAGCACAGGATCTAAGAAACTGCGGTGATTGCTCACCACCAGCACCGGACTCTCCTGGGGAATCCGGTCTTCGCGGTACAGAAACATCTGCGTTCCCAAACCAGCCAGGAAACAGCGCGAAATCAGCAATTTGCTCTCTGAAAACATGGGCCAAAAGACAGGTGGGACACTATAAAGGTTGATTCCATTGCCATGCAGCTTAACATTTCTTTACCAAGTCGGGGCTCCCTCAAAAAGTAGACTTTCCCCTTATGCCTTTGTTTTGTAATCCTAGACACACGGGTGGCCATCACCTTGGTTGTTTCGCGTGTTTCCTTCTAGTCAGCCCGCCAAAACAGTAAAAAACCCGGTTTCTAGGCGTCGGAGTGCGATCGCCAACTGTTTCGGCAGAATTTCACAGTATGAAGCAAAGATATAGCAAGTGTTGTCGCAACTTATTAAAGAATGTTTACAACAACCCCAAAACCAAGTTGCGGCAGCTAAACTTAGAAATTTACAGTGGGCATTGACGCACTGTCAAAGTATTTTTGGACAAGTCGTAATAGCAATCTCGCGAGGCATCAAATGAATAACATCCAAAACTATCGCCTTAGATGTACGCTCACCTTTGGCGACATTTACGGTCAAATCATTGTTTGGCTGATAGTCATCTTCCTAAGTCTAGCGTCAGCACTCGCCTTGTGGAGTAGCGCCCGCCAAATCTTCGCCTTGGCTACCGTCGGCTTGATTTTAGTGCTGTCTCTGCCCTTCTTGCTGTTTGCTTTCGTTACAACTCTGCTAAATAACATTGAAGTGCTTGCTGTAGAACCCGGTACGGAACCTCAACCTTCTGCAACGGGAAATCAGTCGCTTCAGAACCCTGCCGAAAGCGCCGGCTAGTCCAATTTGAGATTTTAACTTTTGATTTGAATGGAAAATCAAAAGTTAAAAAACTTCCTTCTCTTTTGGTAGGAAGTTTTTTTTTGCGTCACCATAAGTTGAGCAGAACACTCAAAAGAATTCAAAAAAATGCTAGAACACGACGTAATCATTGTAGGCGGCGGTTTAGCAGGTTGCCGCGCCGCAGTAGAAATTGCTCGGACTGACCCCAGTTTAAAGGTAGCTGTCGTCGCCAAAACTCACCCGATTCGATCGCACTCCGTCGCAGCCCAAGGTGGCATGGCCTCCACCCTCCAAAATGTTGATCCCGAAGACAGTTGGAAAGCCCACGCCTTCGATACAGTAAAAGGTTCAGACTATTTAGCCGACCAAGACGCGGTAGAAATCCTCACCCGGGAAGCCCCCGGTGTAGTCATAGATTTAGAGCACATGGGAGTCCTCTTCTCCCGCCTCCCAGACGGCAGAATTGCCCAGCGCGCTTTCGGCGGACATTCCCACCGCCGCACCTGCTACGCCGCCGACAAAACTGGTCACGCCATCCTCCACGAATTAGTCAACAATCTGCGCCGCTGCGGAGTTCACATCTATCAGGAGTGGTATGTCACGCGCCTAATTTTGGAAGAAGGCCAAGCCAAGGGGGTAGTTATGTACCGCCTTCTAGACGGTCAAATTGAGGTTGTCCGTGCTAAGGCGGTGATGTTTGCAACGGGGGGTTACGGCCGAGTTTACAATACCACGTCGAACGATTACGCCTCGACGGGAGACGGTTTGGCGATGACGGCTTTAGCTGGATTGCCGCTGGAAGATATGGAATTCGTGCAGTTTCACCCGACTGGTTTGTATCCCGTGGGAGTGTTGATTTCGGAGGCTGTGCGGGGCGAAGGCGCTTATTTGATTAATTCCGAGGGCGATCGATTTATGGCGAACTATGCCCCGTCGCGGATGGAATTAGCGCCTAGGGATATTACCTCGCGGTCAATTTCCATAGAAATTCGCGCCGGCCGAGGAATTAATGTTGACGGTAGTGCCGGCGGCCCCTTTATCTACCTCGATTTGCGGCACATGGGACGCGAAAAAATTATGAGCAAAATTCCTTTTGCTTGGGAAGAAGCCCACCGTTTGTTAGGAATTGATGCCGTAAATCAGCCGATGCCCGT
>NZ_JAUBQR010000195.1:0-12765 GCF_036701385.1 Microcoleus sp. Pol12B4
GTCAGAGATTCGGGATTGACGATCGCAACTTTAGTGCCAAATTCAGGGAAACCGCAGCCGACTAAAGTTCTCGCGCCCCCCTCGCCTTCCACAACTTCTACAATGTGATTATTTTCCAGCGCCCCAGCGTCAACAGGTAAGAAAGTCGGTGTTGTCCCGCTGCGAACCGTGGCAATTTTTAGCGTGGTTTCTGCCATTCCGTAAGCAGGACAAAAGGCATCGGCCTGAAAACCCCAGGGCTCAAAAGCTTGGGTAAATCGCTCTAGGGTTTCTTTGTGAATGGGTTCTGCGCCGTTATATGCCACGCGCCAACTACTCAAGTCGAGCATTTTTTCGCCATCGCCCAAGATTTTGCTTATTTTGCTAGCGCACAAGTCGTAAGCAAAATTTGGCCCGCCGCTGTGGGTAGCTTTGTAGCGCGAAATCGCTTCCAACCAGCACATCGGGTTCTGAATAAACGCCGCTGGCGGCATGAAGTAAGAGGGAATTCCCAGATACAAAGGTTTGAGCAATCCGTCAATTAACCCCATGTCGTGAAACGGGGGAAGCCACGTTACCGCAACGCTCTCGGAATCGTGGTCAAAGCCTCGGTGAATGTATTCGATGTTGTACAAAACGTTTGCGTGGCTCACCATTACGCCTTTGGGGGTGGAGGTTGAGCCCGAAGTGTACTGAAGATAAGCCACGGAGTCGGGATGGATGGGTGGCTGCTGCCACTTTTCGCCGTCATCGGAAAGCTCCTCTGCACTCAGCCAACGCATCGCTTTGAGTTCCGGCGCTTGCTCGCATAGCTGCTCTAAATTTTCCAGGTGTCGCGCGGGAGCGATCGCAACTGTTGCTCCTGCGTCTTTGGCGATCGCACTAATTTTCGCTAAATTCCGTTTCAGCTTCGGCGGATAGAGGGGAACCGCGATCACTTTGGCGTACAAACATCCAAAAAAGGCGGCGATATAATCCAATCCTGGCGGGAAAAGCAGTAAGGCTCGTTCGCCTGTTACCCCCAATGTCTGAAGTCGCACGGCGTGCGATCGGGCGATCGCATCTAACTCTCGATAAGTCAAACTGGCGGTTTCAGTTTTTCCGTCTAACAGAAATGTATATTTCTGCTCTGGTTGGTGCAGTGCTCTGTTTTGTAGGAGTTCTACTAAATTGGTACAACTTTCGGTGAGTTGGTTTCCCTTAATGCTTGCGTCACTCATCGATTCTTTTTACCTATAAATCTTGTTTGCAGTACGCCAACCAGTTCCGCCAAATTCTTTCCACATAGACTTTCTGTGAACAGTTGTCGGGCGTTACGAGTCTCCCATCAGCGCCTTTTAGTCTTCAATCCGGGTATTAGCGCTTCTTTTCAGGTTTTCTTGTCGATCGCGCTGTTCGGCAGGCTCCAGTGCGATTTTGGGTCCAAGCCAGCTTCGATATCAGCTTCAGGGGCTTTACGGCTATCGACTTTAAGCATAGTAGGCTAGATGAGATTTATTGTCAAGAGTCTTTTAACAAATTTGTTGACTCCTATAGTTTCGTATATGATAATCTTTTCTAACTCTTGCCATAGCATTTCAGGCGATCGTTGTCTAGCCCTGACAAGCAACCATAATATGCAAGTGGTATCTAACTAGAGAAAGGGGTCAGACCCCCTATATTAAAATGCAATAAGTTTTCATTAGCTCACTCTTGACAGATGCAAGTGCTCTGTTATCTAATTAAGGCACTTTCTCATTAAGCGCCCAGCGACTACTTCCTTTAACTGAAGAATGTGCCAACCGTGGTCGATCGTTCAGAGCGCCACCGGAATCAGGCCTTCGCCCTCACGCGCCTCCTGTATTCCCAGACAAATGCCACTAGCGACGGGAGAATCGGATCGAACTGCGCCCGACAACTGGGCCGGATCTTCCGCAGGTCAGTTTCAAGGGGCACACAAGAGCAGTAACGCTGCCACAAATCATGTTGTGCAAGCAACGCAAACCACATATCCGAAGTTCCATTAATTGTTTATTCAAGAGTAATGAAGAGATCACAGAAATTACTAAGTAGCCTTGGGCTGGCAGGAGTCGTGTCGGCGTTAGTCGCTCAGCCGGCGTGCGCTTCCAACATCGCGCAGGTGACGGGCGTTCGCCTCAACCCCACGTCAGAAGGCATTGAAATCATCCTAGACACTGAAGATGGAAGACCCCTGCAAGTCTTCAGCGCCAGCTTTGGCGAAACTTTACAAGCTGATGTCATCACCGCTCAACTGCGATTACCGGGGGGCAATGAGTTTCGTCAAGACAAGCCGGCGGCGGGAATTGCTTCTGTCACCGTTACTCCTTTAGATAACAACAGCATCCGGATCAAAGTCATTGGCGAGACGGGCCAACCAGTGGCACGGGTGATTCCGGGTGCTGCGGGTCTGATTCTCAGCTTAAAACCCACCTCGGAGATGACTGCTCGCCCGCCGGCATCGGCTCCTACAACCCAGCGGCCGGGTACACCCGCAGCACCCTTGCCATCGACAGGGCAGCAGGTAGAGATACCAGGAGAACCCTTGCCACCGACAGCGCAGCCACCTGGGACGCCCGGAGAACCATTGCCGCCGACAGCGCAGCCGCCAGGAACGCCCGGAGAACCATTGCCACCGACAGCGCAGCCACCTGGGACGCCCGGAGAACCATTGCCGCCGACAGCGCAGCCACCTGAGACGCCCGGAGAACCATTGCCGCCGACAGCACAGCCACCTGGGACACCACAGGCGGGGAGAGACCCGATTGAAATCGTCGTCACTGCAACACGAACCTCAGAAAGAGTGACGAACGTGCCGCGCTCTATAACGGTGGTAGACTCACAAGAAATTCAGCAGCAGGCAGGGCCATCGAGAAATATCGGGGAAGCTCTGGCAAATGAGGTTCCCGGTTTTGCGCCCCCGACTCAAAGTACGGCAACTTATGGACAAACTTTGCGTGGTCGCGATGTTTCCGTTCTGATTGACGGCGTGCCACAAACGACTAATCTTCAATCTTTTGGCAGAGATTTTAGAAACATCGATCCCAGCGCTATCCAACGTATTGAAGTAGTGCGGGGGTCTACTGCAATCTACGGCGCTCAGGCTACAGGTGGCGTGATTAATATTATTACTCGCCGGCCAACTGAGGAAAGGCTAACTGCTATTACTGAAGTGGGCGTCAATAGCTCTTTAACAAACACAGAAGACGCTCTAGGCTTTAACGCTCAGCAAACGATTTCTGGTCGATCGGGCAATTTCGATCTGACCGGCACTGTCTCGCTCTCTAGAAGTGGATCTTTTTACGATGCCAAAGGCGATCGCATTCCCTATTTTGAACTCGGCGGAGATAGCAGCACCCTCTTCAACGTGATGGGCAAAGTCGGGGTAGATTTGACCAGCGAACAGCGGCTGCAACTAACTGTCAATCACTATCGGGAAACCCAAGAGCCCAATGTGATCGGAGACTCTAGCGTTGACGACCAGGAAGGACGGCAAAAAGCCCGCGCCATCCGAACCGGAGAGTTGGATATCGACGGGGAAACACCGGGAAATAAAAGTACACAGCTCAACCTAAGTTACACCAACCAAAACCTTTTTGGCAGCAGCCTTCAAAGTCAAATCTACTATCGAACGAATTCCAATTCAGGCGTTCCTTTAGATTACCGCCCATTCGAGTTCTATGGTCCGTTTGTCGGCGTTACTCGTTCGCGAGCCGAGAGCGAACAGATAGGAGGTAGACTGGCGATTACCACCCCTTTGTCCCGTGCCGAAAATCTTCGATTAACTTGGGGCTCTGACTATGTTACTGAAGATAGCAAACAGCGTTTCGACTTGTACGACCCGCAGAGATTTGACGAAAGTGGTCGTCGGGTTTACCGGAAAATTTCCGAGCGTCCTTTCGTTCCTCCTTACACTTACAACAGCCTTGGCCTTTTCGGTCAATTGGAATGGAATATTGACGATATCGTCATTCTAAGTGGCGGGATACGTCACGAACGCATCGGGTTAGAAGTCAATGATTATACCACTTTTAACGATCGCCAGATCCAAGGAGGCGATCGCAAATTTAACGCCACCCTATTTAATACAGGGGCTGTCTATAAAATTAATGACAACTTCAACGTATTTGGCAACTTTGCTCAAGGTTTCTCAGTTCCCGATTTCGGCCGCATCCTCCGCGAACCCCCCGAAAATTTTGTCGGAATTGAATCTTCGTTAGAAGTAACTCAACCGCAAAAAGTCAACAGCTACGAAATAGGCATTCGAGGAGCATGGGAAGCCGTGCAAATGTCGCTTTCCGCTTTTTACAATACCTCCGATCTAGGAGTGAATTTTCAACCAGTTGGCAACACCGGTCGCCTCGAACTAATCCGCGCCCCAGAACGCATTTACGGTTTAGAAGGGACTGTGGATTGGCAACCTGCACGAGCATGGTCCCTCGGCGGGACTGCTACTTATATTCAAGGCGAATATGACGAAGATGGCAAGTCCATCGCCCTTGATAGCGTCCGAATTCCACCGCTCAAGCTAACAGCTTATCTCGAAAACGAAACTTTGCAGGGATGGAATAATCGGTTACAGTTATTATATTCTGGAAATCGCGATCGGGCCTTCAAAGATGGCTCGGATGGTGGCCCAATTAGCAGTTATATCACAGTGGATTACGTCAGCACAATTCAACTGGGAAAAGGGTTGCTACAAGTCAAAGTCGAGAATTTATTGAATAATCAATATTTTCCCGTGGTTTCTCAATACTTAGCTGGATTTGGCTCGGATAGCTCTAATTATCCAGGCAGAGGTTTGACTCTCAGTGTTAATTACCGCCTTAACTGGTAATTATTTATCGGCTGGGGATTTCATGCTGATGAGAAAGTTGGGACTTGCGAGGAAAGGGCTAGCCGCCTAACTGTCGGTATCAGGTGTTTTTCTGGTAATGATAACAAGGGTGGCTCTCCCTCTGAAAAACCTTTGTTGCTAGTTACAAATCTACCCCCAAGCTTCGGGGTAACTCTAAAAGCCTTCCGCAAATTTGGGAACACTACTCTAAAACCCCCCCAAATCTGCGGGGTTGGGGGCGTCTAATTATAACTAGCAACTTGGGTTAGATAATGAGAACAGTTAACGGCTTTGAGAAAAATTTCGAGATGAATTTCCGCAAACTCGCATTCAAACTGCACTTGTATTTGGGGCTGGTGGTAGGAATATTTCTAGCAGCAATTGCTTTAACCGGCTGCTTGCTGGTTTTCGGTCCCGAAACCGAGCGGTTCTTCAATCCCCAACTCCTGCAAGTTATTCCTCAAGCCGAACGGATACCGCTGGAAAATATCCTGCAAATTGTCGAAAAAGCTTATCCGCAAAATCAAGCTCTTAGTATCTTGCTGCCCCGAGAAGCGAAGGAAGTTTGCAAAGTTTGGATGCTGTCAAAGAGTGAGCAAATAGTTAGCGTTTATGTCAATCCTTACAGCGGCGATATTACGGGTGCGCGCATTGGGAAAGAAACTTTTACAGGTTTTATTTTGACGCTACACGCGGAATTAGCTGGAGGAGAATTCGGTCATTTTGTTGTAGGTATTTGCGGTCTAGTAATGCTAGGACTAACTTTTACTGGCTTGGTATTGTGGACGGGTTGGCGCAATTTGGTTCGCGGATTTTCTATTAATTGGAAAGCTCACTGGCAGCGAACTGTATTTGATTTACATAACGTTTCTGGCATTGTATCGGTCGCTTTCCTCATACTAATCTCTGCTACAGGGACCGCGATAATTTTTTACGCGCCAGTTGAATCGACTTTGTATTGGCTAACAAATGAAAAGCCACAGCCAGCATTGACTTCTCATCCCCAATCTAGCAGTTCGAGGCAAAATCTTGACGAAATATTACAGCAAGCTAATACCGTTTGGACAGAAGCTAAAACCACTTTTATTTCTCTGCCTTTGACACCTGAAGAAACTTTTAAGGTACGGAAAAAATTTCCCAATGACCCGCACCCAAACGGGATTAGCACCATTTATCTCGACCAATACAGTGGCGAGATATTGCAGGCTGACAGTGTAAATTCAGCTTCTGTAGCAAACCGAATTCTCAACTCGCTTTATCTCCTACATATTGGCAGCTATGGCGGAATTTACTTGCGGCTGGCCCACGCGATCGCAGGATTAGCAGCGTTTGTACTGTTTGTTACGGGTGTACTGATGTGGCGACAGCGGCATTTGGCGAAATTTTACCGTAAGGAGGCGAGACAGCAATATGAAGAATTATCTCCCCTTAGCCAGCAATGGCCTTGGTTTTAATGAGAGCGACGTGCGGTTTGATGCGGGTGTCATTCTCCTGCCTAAAAACCCCGATCCTCTGAATTTTAAATCCTATCGATCGCCTATTTAATGCAAAAATTTATTCAACTATGGCTGGGACAAACGGCTTCGATGATTGGCAGCGCTATGTCCGCGTTTGCGCTGACTATTTGGATTTGGGAGTCCACCAGTCAAGCCACAGCTTTGGCTTTGTTGATGTTTTTTACTCAATTGCCGCGCATCTTTCTCGCTCCGGTTGCTGGCATTCTCGTCGATCGCTGTAATCGAAAATTTTTGATGGGAATCGGCGATGCGGTTTCAGCTCTGTTAACAGTCACTATCCTCTTACTTTATATCAGCCAAAACCTGCAAATATGGCATATATATGTAGCGGCTGCGATTAACGGAATTTTTGACCAAATTCAGCAGTTAGCTTACTCAGCAGCCATCGCCACAATGATGCCAGAAAATCATTACAGCCGCGCTAGCAGTTTAAGTTTTTTGGCAAGTTACGGTGCGAGTATTATCGCTCCGACGCTGGCGGGGATTCTCTATTCTGCGATTGGGTTGAGCGGGATTTTTACAATCGACCTGGCAACTTTTACAATCGCGATCGCCACCCTAGTATCTGTTAAAATACCCCAGCCCGCGATCGCCTCCAATCCCCAGCCGACTCGCTTTCACCTATTGCAAGAACTCAGCTTCGGATTCCGCTACATCATCGAGCGTCCCAGCCTGCTTGCCTTGCTGGTGTCCGTTTCGCTATTCTGGTTTGCTCACGACATCGGCGCGGCCCTCTACTCACCGATGATACTGGCACGCACCGGCAACAATGCCAGAATCCTCGGTACTATCCTTTCAGCCGCCGGCGCCGGCGGCGTTTTAGGAGCATCGATCGTCAGTATTTGGGGCGGTCCCAAACGCCGAATCCGGGGCTTTCTGCTCGGCATGGCAGGCGCGGGCTTGAGTAAAATAGTCTTTGCTTTCGGTCAGGCGCTTTCCATCTGGATTCCCGCTCAATTTTGTTCGTCTTTCAATTTCCCCATCCTCGGCAGTTCCAACGAGGCGATCTGGTTGGCGAAAGTCGCACCCGAGGTACAGGGGCGCGTTTTTGCTACCAGAGCAGTTATCGTGCAATTGGCATCAGCGATCGGTTTATTGATCGCAGGACCACTTGCCGATCGCGTCTTTGAACCCGCCATGCAACCGGGAGGTTTTTTAGCAGCTATTTTTGGCGGAATTCTGGGGACAGGTGCCGGTGCTGGCATGGCCTTGTTATACGCTATCTCCGCCCTGGGCTTATTGCTCGTAGCAGTCGGTGCGTATGCTTGCCGGCTGCGGCGCGATGCCTAAAGGGAAAACGGAGAGAGGGTAAAAGGAGAGAGGTCTTTTAACTTCTTCGTTCTGCCTTGTGCCTTGTGCCTTGTGCCTTCTGCTATAGAACTCATTTGAGATCTATTGCTGTTAAAGTCTTAAGGGTGTAGCAGCGGCTGACACACTGACACGGGACAAGTCAAGATAAGGAAGTTTATGATGTTTGACTCAGATACATCAATTGAAAAAATATTTGAACGCATACGCCCGATTCTTCTGGAACGGTGTAGAACAAGTGAACCCGATAAAATTACTATAGCTTCTCGCCTTATCGAAAATTTAGGCATAGATTCTTTGGACTGGGTTCAAATCTCCTATGAGATTGAAGATGAATTTAAGCTTGCAGAGTTAGATGACTCCTTGGGCAATAATTTAGATAAATTTATAACTGTAGCACAACTTGTTTTGGAAATAAAAAAGCTTTTAGAAGAGTGTCCTTATTGCCATCAGACTGTCAGTATCGAGCAAGCTATTCAGGTTAATGATTATTATGAAGAAAGATTAGTTTATGTTCATCAAGAATGCGAAACACCTACGAGGCAGTTAGAAAGGGAAATGCTTCAACAGGACAGAAAACGTAAAAACAGAGAACAAGAGGAAAAATTTCGGATTGAAGAGGCAAAAAGAATGTACCAGATACAAAAGCAAAAACAGCGTATACGAAAGCAGAAAGTTCAAACTGCATTTAAAATAGTTTTAGGTGGAATGACTGTTTATGCAATTTTACTTTATACGTTAGGTTTTAATTTTTTTATTTTAATTTTTATTCTAATACTATTGTTCTTGACCGGGGTAATTTTTATATAGATAACTACCCTCTTCAAAATGTAGCGATCGCCTCCAGACCAAAAACGCGATGCGTCGCGCTTTTGCACCTTACATTGAAGTTTTATCCTTTATTTTGATCAATTGTTTCAATCCTTCTATCAATTCCAATTTACTCGTCTCTCTATAGCCTTTGAGTTTGTACCTTGATGCCAGATATTTGAGTTGTTCGATATTCAAGACGTTAAGGGCGGTGTAATCTCGGGTATCTGTTGTATCCGGTGTTTTCTTAACCGTTTTTATCTTATTTTGTGATAGCAGCCTATTCGTTATATTAACATAGTGCGTTTCATGTTTGGCGGATTTTGCGACAGTGCGGCAGGTCAGGTGTCGGCAAGTTAGGAGAGGGCGATCGCACTCCGGTTTATTGATATGTTTGGTTAAGAATACAAGTGATGCGGTTGATAGGAATAAGTATGTGTTTGTACCGCTTTCTTCAGGTCAGCAATCATCATTGACTCCCAAGCTGTGAAAAATACCTGCAATGCGAGTGTGGACTCGAAGGGATGAAAGTTTCTACAAAGCAACCCATGAGATTAAAAAACATCTAGCCGTTGATACGCTTGGGTTTCCCTTCTTCACTCACGGAACTAAGGCTAATGTTTCAGATGATTCAGGATTGATTGAGATGCTGACGCTCAACATCGATTATTTTACGTCAAAACCCGTTAATATTCCCAAGATTACCATCCTGCTAGACCACGGTTATCATATTGACTATTTGATTGAAGCGTTGGAAAAGGTTTATCCTCAGATCATGACGAAAATCAGGTTTGAGCTTTCGACAAAGCCCTCGAAACAAGAGAAGGCAGCGCAAGAAAAATCGGGATTTGTGCCAGCGGTGGCTCGATGGGTGATAGAACGATCCAATGCTTCGATGGAGCGTTGTAAAAGTCTAGTAAAGAATTTTGAGCGAACTCTATCTCATGCAACAACTAAGATTAACCTCTGCTTTGTCAGGCTAATGCTGAAGCGGCTTGCAGCCGCTTCCTGAGATCTCAAATGGGTTCTATAGTTTTTGGCGCGAACTCAGGTGAGCTTCAATTTCCGATCGCGATCGCCATACAGGGCGCAATTCCTTGCGAGCAAATAGCTGCAACTGATCGCCTGCGTGGGGCGAACCAGGTTGAGTGGCGTTGCCGTAACTGTTTAGCGCCATCGCTTTCACCGGATTCGAGAACTCAATCGCAGCGACAAAAGAATCGCCCGCAACCGCTTGAAAGCGATCGTCTTTCCCTGGAGCAAACCATACTGAGCGAAATACACCCAAAGCAGCGTCAGCTCCATTTGCCGGCAGATTCGCCACCCCAGGCAATCGGAAGACTTCGCCCCATGCCACATCTAACGCGCCATAAGTTACCTCAACTTTGGTTGCTGTCGCTTCCAGCACCCGCATCGCCTCCGCAGGATTTGCCAACCCGTTTGGCGTCGTTAGCGGCGCATCTTCGCTCCAAGGTTTAGCGAATAACCGATCGGCATCCATCGCTTGTTTCCAAAAGGCAAACAGCACCGCACCGCGACTGTCAGCATCGACTTTGCGATCCCAAGTGGCGAGAACTTCCGCAGCGCGGCGCGCTTTTTCACTGCCTTGCCGTGCGATGGGAATTAAATCATCGAGGAGGCGATCGGCGAGTTCTACCTGAGTGGAATGTTTGTATTGCATCAATTCATCGAATGAGATTTTTGCATCTTCTAAGAGCATTTTTGCCGATCGCTGCGATCGCAAGTCCATCGGGCCGCGCGGTGCCATGTAGGCGGGATATTTATCCGGTGCGATCGCGCTGGGAAACGTCGTCGTCCAAGGCGGATCGTTGGTATTTTGCAACCAACCGCTGGGCGGATCGACAACGCGCGGCAAATCCGCATAGGGATGATTTTTGCTCCACAAAGTCTCTGACGTATTGCCTGGGATCGTGCCTGACCAGTATTTAAAATCTCCCTTTTTGCGTATGGGGACTTGACCGTTAAACAAGTGCATGATATGCCCCTGACGATCGGCATACATGACGGTAAACATGGGAATTTCCAAGCGCTTTAAAGCGGCTTCAAATTCAGAAAAATTCTTCGATCGTGCCATATCCCACCACTGCTGAAGGGCTGCTGGTTTATCGAGTCCGACAACGCGCAGGGCGATCGCCTTCCCCTGTTTTTCTGTGAGAATCGGCCCGTGAACAGAACGCCGCACTACTAGAGATTCCGATCGCAAATTCCCATTCTTTTCTTTGACTTTTAAAACCTTCTCTTCCCTGTCAAAATTTCGGATTTTGCCATCAAAGCGATAGCCATCGTTAGCGAGGGGCAATTCATAGGCATCCCAGCCATCGTGAGTGTTGACAGTATGAGTCCATCCCAAGTTGTCATTAAAGGCGATCGTTAATACAGGAAATCCGACGAGAGTCGCTCCGTAAGCGTTAATTTCTGGACCAATCAGCTGCGCTTCGTACCATAAATATAAATCCGACCAAGGAAGGTGAGGATTTGCCAATAGCATGGCATTGCCGCTTTCAGAATGCGAAGGAGCGATCGCCCAACCATTAGAGCCTTTGGGGGTGTCATTTTCAGCGATATCTTCAAGGCGCTCTGGATCGACTACAAAAGTAAAATTGATGACACGTTGCGCGTGTGCCAATACATCTACAGGTTTGAGGGGCAATGCTACCTTTAATTCTTCGGTGAGCGCCTCTGGGTGTTCTTTTGCATAGGCATTCATTCCGCCAACAAAAGCATCGAGATAGTTGCGAAAAATGGGATTTTGTGATTCATACCACGCATTGGCGCGATTAGGAATTCCCATAGTTTGCACCCAGCGATCGGATTCGAGATAATCTTCGCCCCAAAATTCTGCAGCTTGCCCGCGAGCTTGCCCGTAAAGACGCAAAATCAGATTACCGTGACTTTGCATCTGCGCCCACCCAAAAGCGTAGAAAAGGCTTTTACTATTTTCTCCGTAAATATGTGGAATTCCATAGGTATCCCAAAGAATTTGAGTGCCGGTTTGAGGCGAGGATTGAACCCCATTATTTAGAAGCAAAACTAAAATAAAACTCATTAATAAGGAAACAATCCGCCGGCCTTGTTTTTTTAGTTGTAGAAACACTAGAAATTAATGCGCTAGGGTGGGTCAAACAGAAAAATTGTAGCCTTTTCAACAAGCTGCATGAACAAAACGCCGAGGATTTAAACTTCTTTTATGGAGAACAAGGAAAAAATTTATACCAAATCCGTTGCCCCAAAACGTAATCTATCTACGTCTATCTGCGTCGATATGCAGTTAAAAAAAATAAATCTTCTTCGAGCAATCCAGAAAATCCTAAAAAAGACCCTGTGTGAATCGGATGTGAAATTAAAAGCCCTCCGCTACGCTCACCAACTTGAAAAGCGCTATAAAACGTCGGTTTGCCGACTGTAAAGCGCCTTATGTTATTGGTGAGGAGGGGGGTCAACAAGGAGGGAGAGATAGATTATAAGGTTATTTTTTAAGCTGCCCCTGTTGCCAAGTTCCCTCTACTTTCGTTCCATCTGCATATAGATAAGAACCTTGCCCGTGTTTCTGGCCGTTAAGGAATTCACCTTGATAGCGATCGCCATTGGCGTAAATGCAAGTACCTTTGCCGTTGAACTGACCATCGCTAAATTCGCCTTCGCAGCGATCGCCATTCTTAAAAATGTAAACTCCTTTCCCGCTCATCTTACCCTTGACAAAAGTGCCTTTATAGCTATCTCCATTGGCGAACTCACGGACACCTTCACCACTAAATTCTCCATTGTCAAACGGCCCTTGATAACGTCCCCCTTCTTTAAAAGTAAACAACCCCTGACCTTGAGTGTTGCCCTTTACAAACTCTCCTTCATAGCGGTTGCCGTTCGGATATTCGCGAACCC
The DNA here is from genome assembly GCF_036701385.1 of Microcoleus sp. Pol12B4. Lineage (NCBI taxonomy): Bacteria > Bacillati > Cyanobacteriota > Cyanophyceae > Oscillatoriales > Microcoleaceae > Microcoleus > Microcoleus sp. Pol12B4. Next base: position 12,349 of record NZ_JAUBQR010000195.1, read on the forward strand.
CTTTACCGTGAAACTGCCCTTCACTAAATTGCCCCTCATAACGACCTCCTTCAGCAAAGGTATAAATTCCCGGCCCGTTAGGCACATTATTCAGCAACTCTCCTTCGTAGCGGTTCTTATTAGCATATTGACAGACGCCTTTGCCGTTAATTTTTCCTTCTTTAATATCTCCTTCGCATCGAGTGCCATTACTGAAGGTAAAAGCCCCGCGACCGCTGGGAGAACCATTGGTAAAAGAGCCTTCGTAACGAATGCCGTTAGTTGAGGTAAAAGTTCCTGTACCGTCGAACTCACCGTTTTTAAAACTTCCTTCGTAGCGGTTGCCGTTAGCAAATTCGCGGACACCTTGACCGTTGAATTCACCATCGGCAAATTCTCCTTGGTATCGACCTTCTTCTTTAAAGGTATAGATGCCTT
>NZ_JAUBQR010000196.1:0-12750 GCF_036701385.1 Microcoleus sp. Pol12B4
AAAAAGCTTGCCAAGGTACTGGAAAAGCGAGGCTGTAACGTTTTGGTGGCAATGTGGAATCCTGAGCTAGGCTTAAAGATTGACGATGTGCTCGTCAAACACGGCCCGGAGATGGTGAAGAAAATTATGGCTGATGCACTCCCCTATGCTCAATGGCTTAAGAGTATCGAAAAACAGATAAACAGCATCACTCAGTCGCGTGACACAAGCGATTTGAGGAAAAAGAGCAAACTTCCCAGCGCTGACGCGAAAGCACGAGAATTAGCTGAAGATTACCGCGACCGTTTAGCTTTCAACAATGAAGTGCTGTGCTGGTATCGGTACGAGACAGATACACCGGGCGTTTGGTCGCCCGAAACTGACGAATACATTGAGTCTGTTGTGTATCAACTGCTGAAGTCGCAAGGACTAGAAGACATCCCGCCAGCGTATGTCACGGCTGTGGTTAAATTTCTCCGACACGAACTTATTAAGAGAAGTTGGAGAGAACTTCCAAACCTATTGCCATTCCAAAATGGAGCACTGGAAATTGCCACAAGCAAACTGCTACCGCACTCACCGGGACACAATTTCACTTGGTCGCTACCGCGTCAACATTCCGCTGTAGCGTCAGATTGGTCAAAAATTGCCGATTGGCTGCACTTTGTCTCCAAAGGCAACAAACACATACAAGACTTGATAATCGCGTTCTGTAACGCCGTTCTAAAGGGACGTGCTGACATTCAGAAGTTCTTGCACCTGATTGGAATTGGTGGCAGCGGTAAAGGTACGCTGATGCGCCTAATAATTGCGCTCATAGGAGTGGAAAACACACACAGCACTACTCTCGATGATTGGTGCAGCAACCGTTTTGAAGCAGCACAGGCGTACAAAAAGCGATTGGTAGTTTTCCCCGATGAAGATAAAGGGACGCGCAAACTCGGTAAGTTTAAGCAGCTAACTGGTGGCGATTGGCTTAGGGCTGAAGAGAAAGGCAAGAAGCCCTTTAAATTCCAATTTGAAGGAATGGTAGTGCTTGGTTCAAACTTCCCTATTTTTGGAGCCGACAACTCTAGCGGTATGGCACGGCGAACGATTACAGTGCCATTTGATGCAGTAGTAGGGTCAGTCAACCTCAAGCTGGGAGAAACCTTTGAACCAGAACTGGCAGCATTCACCAATTACCTGCTATCGCTGGATGACGACTGGGTAGAGCGTATCCTGCGGGGGGTAGTTGATATCCCAGAAATAAATTTGCAGGGCTGGGAAAACACCATCAGAGATAACCCGATCGCCGGATTCCTAAACGACAGACTCATCTATGACCCACTAGCCCAAACTTCAATCGGAGATTCAGCTTACGCCGAGGGGTCAATTTACCAGGCTTATGACCTTTACTGTTCTGAGCAGGGTCATAAGCCACAGGCGATTAAGAACTTCAGTCCGAACCTGATTGAGCTAGCAAGTACGATTCTCGGTTGGCAGGTAGAGAAAGTCCACACGAGAGTAGGAAAAATAGTCAAAGGACTCCGACTGCGGACAAAAGCTGATGAGTATATCCCAACTTACGATTATGAGCTTCACTCTCGCTGTGACGGATTCTGTGACGGGTCGGTGACGGATTCTGTGACGGGTCAGAACTCCGTCACAGAAACGATTGTGACGGGTGTGACGGATAAACCTCTTATTCAGGGGGAAAAATTAATTGATGACATTCCGACCACCGATAAAGCTTGTGAGGAAGTGAAAACCGAAAATATCGAGAGCGCTATAGACTTTTATCCGTCACACCCGTCACTGGAGCCAGAAACCCTATCAATAAAGGAACCTGACCCGTCACAGAATCCGTCACACTACCCGTCACAGAATCCGTCACCGACTTCCTTAAGTGTTGGAGTAACTCATGAAGAGCTTAAGGTTCGCGACCGGGTGCAGATTTTGGATGACGGGGAATATCACGGAAGTTACGGGGAAGTCACTGATGTGGGCTTGGGTCGCGCCGAAAAGGACTATTATATTGCCCTGGATGACTTGCCTACCCTAAAAGTTGTTATCAGTGTTCTATACACTCAAAATGTTCCTGTTCTGAAGTTGTAGCGGTTGCGGGGGTTAGGTAGGGAAATATGGATTTTCCCGCCTAGCTCACATATCATCTAGTATCCCCCATGTGCCGATGGCTAGGAAGTACAAACTTCGTTCGGAGCTGAAACTTTTTTGGTCGCGAACATTGTATAAGCTTGTACCTCAGCGCCATCGGCTGCAATCTACAATCTTCGTTGCGACCGCCGAAAAATTTCCCCGTGAACATCGTATAATCGATTTTTAAAAACAGATTTTGTGTTTCTCCCGGTTTGCATCCGAGCGGTTTTTAAAAATCGATTAAATTCAATCTGTAAAACGCGCAATTCTTTGCCCCGTCTTGATTGTAGCATTTTAGGTATAACTTTTAGGGTAACTTCATTTTGCCTGTATCTCGGCTGTACCCTATTTGAATTAGGCTCAAATCAGATTATAGACACTTGTAGACAAAGGTGTTGACATTGTAGACAGCCATCGGTTAATGTAGACATATTGTGTCTACAAGTGTCTACAATGAGTAACAGTCAGGTTATATCTTTTCGTGCCTCCGGTCACTTTTTAAACTGGATAGAAGCCCAAAGGGAGGAAGGGGAATCGCCCAGCCAAGCTGCGATGCGCGTCCTCAAAGCGCTTGCTACTGGGGAAGACATAGAAGTGTCTACAGTAATGTCTACAGTAATGTCTACAGTGATGTCTACACGAAGCAATGATAGTTTGATGTCTACAGATTTGTCTACAAATATTGTTGAAACTGTAGACACTCAGGTAGCCGCTAAGTTAGACCCCGTACTTGAACGCGTGGCAGCGCTGGAGGAACGCCTGGGAAAATTGAGAGCCTGAGCGATGACAACAGCGAAACTGAATCGCTCAGGCTTGAATTGAAAGCGGCTAATCAGCAGCTAGCTGAATGGGATAAAGAACTAAATCAACTGCACGAGCGGAACGGTGATTTGGGACTTGAGGTGCAAAATCTGAAAGAACAGTTGGCGATCGCCACTTGCGACCGGGAAGAAAATCAAAAAAGTTCGCCTGCCAGCGGCGTTGCCAGCGACTTATCTGATAAGGCGGCCAAAGTTCTCAGCTTCATCCGTCCCTATCTGGTAAAGAAAGTTCCAGCTAACTTACTAGCAAAACTTGAGGAGATTTTAGGGGAGGACTGAAGTGTAAACCCCAAAAGGGGGAATCAGGAATAAAGAGCTAGCGATTCCTGAGCAGTAACTGGTCACGGGGTAACGCTGCGAAGCTTCTCAGTAGCCATCTTTTCGTACTGAGGCAACTTGTAAGCTCGAAACAATTCCACAGCTAGTGCAGTTACTGAGGTATCGACAACACAAAACTTTACAATCACAGGGTTGCATTTTCCCTCAAATGCTGCGATCGTAAGAGGTAAGGAAGATTGATAGGCGCAGCTACCCGGTGCTACTAACACCGAATAGTTACGACTTCCCCAACAGTTCATTATCAACAGTTGGAGCTTAATAATAATGACACAACTTAACGGCGCTCAAACAAGTACGCCGCAAGATTTAACATTGCCACGAGGTAAAATCCTTATCTCGCGACAAACCCTGCGAGAGTTACTCTCGCTGCTTTCTCTCACTACGCCAATTGTGGGGCATCCGCAGCCGCCGGATCGGCATTGGAATGCCATCAAATCAGTCCGTCTAGCACGCGCCCGAAAGATATTAAGACGGACGCTTGCGGGTGGTAGTAAAGCCCTCAAGGAAGAAGTTGACGACTAAGCCACGCCAAAGTTACCCCTTAGAATATTAGGGGTAATCTGTGGTCACTATGATAGGCTTAAACCTGCTCATCCTTGGCCTGTACCCTACATCAATCCGATTAATTTATTCTCTCGGTAACAGTAAACGGGAAAGGCTACTCAAAATTTATTCACCAATAATAGCCCAGCGGGGCATAATGGGGATAATTTGAGGGAGAATTGAGAACACCCTGCTTTACACGCAGGATGTAAGTAGGTCAAATCCATACAGTATGCAGACTACCAAGAATGGGTAATGTAGGATTTGAACCTACGGCATCCTGCGTGTAAAGCAGGCGCTCTACCACTGAGCTAATCACCCAATTGCACTCACCGGGATTTATCATATCACAGTAACTCAGAAAGATCAAGTAAAAAAAATCCTAAACTTTAAATGCCCTCTGGCCGCACCCACGATCAAATAACCATGTGGAGTTTGCCCTTCGTGGCAGCCCTCACCTTTGGCCAGACTCAGAGCAGCAACCTGACTTTGCTCGTTTCCGGCAGTTTCTTATTCGGCGGGCTGATGTTTGGCCCCGACTTGGATATCTACTCTTGCCAGTATCAGCGCTGGGGATGGTTCAAACCGATTTGGCTCCCGTACCAAAAAAGCCTGCGCCACCGCTCTTTTTTGTCCCACGGCCCTCTGATCGGCACTGCTTTGCGAATCTTGTACCTCGCTATCTGGATCGCGGTTCTCGGAATGTTGGGATTGGCAGTTGCCGAAAAAGTCGGGAACTTAGGGGGGAATTGGCAGGATGTGGTTTTGAGTTACGGGCGATCGCTCTGGGAACACCACATCGAAATTTTAGCCGTTTACATCGGTCTAGAATTGGGCGCTATGAGCCACTATCTGAGCGATTGGGGTGGCTCGGCTTACAAAAGATTCAAAAAAAAAGGATTGAGCGGGTTGCGCCCTCCTAAGACAATTAAGAGGCCCAAAATCAAAGCTCCCAGTCGCACATCTAGCAAATCCATAGCAGAAGGAAGAAGGAAGAAGGAAGAAGGAAGAAGGAAGAAGTAATAAAATCAATGGTTGGAGCCATTAACAACGTTATAACCGTCTTGGCGGTGGATATAAAAGGTAAATTATTATGTCTAATTCTGAAAGTCGATCGCTCACAGCACTCAAAGAACTTATAGAAGTTGTGGCGAAATTGCGATCGCCAGACGGCGGATGTCCTTGGGATTTAGCCCAAACTCCCCAAACTCTAATTCCTCACATCATCGAAGAAGCTTATGAAACCGCCGACGCGATTCGCAAAGGAGATAAAGATGCGATCGTCGAAGAATTGGGCGACTTACTGTTACAGGTAATTCTGCAAGCTCAAATTGCCAGCGAATCCAATCAGTTTACCTTCGCCGAAATCGCTGCGGGCATTACAGAAAAACTAATTCGGCGACATCCCCACGTCTTCGGCGATGTCGAACTCAACAGCGTGGATGAAGTCAACGAAAACTGGGAAAAAATCAAAGCAGCAGAAAAAGGCACAACTTCGGAAAAGCCACCAACTTTAGCCTCGAAAATGAGCCGTTATGCCAGCACTTTGTCGCCGATCACCGCCGGGATGAAAATCTCTCAAAAAGCTGCGGAAGTGAGTTTTGATTGGGACAGTGTAGACGGCGTTTGGGATAAATTCCACGAAGAAATGGCAGAATTTGAACACGCTCTCAAACACGAGGATAAGGCAGCGCAGCAGTCAGAATTGGGAGATATTATGTTTGTGTTAATTCAACTAGCTCGCTGGTACGATTTAGATCCGTCGGCTGCTTTGCAGGGAACAAACGATCGCTTTGTGCAGCGGTTTGCTAGGGTGGAGGCTGCGTGCGATCGACCTTTGTCAGATTATGCCCCAGAAGAGTTAGAATCTCTGTGGCAGCAAGCTAAAGCTTTAATTGCTAAACAAAAGGGCGATCGGTAATCAATCACCGCAGATAAACACAGATAAAAAGACATCAGCGTTCATCAGCGTTCATCCCCTAATATCTGCGGTTCAAAACTCCCCATCTCAAGAATTTGGTTGCATCAGTTCAGATATCAGCAATGAACTACTCGTAAAGCTTCGCGTCATTGTACGGCGGATGTTCGCAAGCGATATAAAGCGCATTTGTGGGTTCCAGGGCTTCCCCTGTCACCGGATCGATCGGCTTGAGGACAAAGCATAACAGAGAGAGCGATCGCCAATCCAAATTATCCAGCTTCCCGCGTTCGTAACGGTTGACTGTTGCAGCACTGATACCCACATCTTTGGGTACGGGTTTATTTGTAGCTGTGAACAGCGCCTCTTCATATCCCTTTGTTTTGAACTCTGTTTCGCTTACAGACCAGCCTGTTGTCTGTCTTGCTGCTTTTAAAATCTTCCCCAAACGCATCCGCCCCGTTTCAGTGAAGCGAACGGGACGCAATTCCTGCTCTTTTTCTACCACAGCTTTGTTAGAGAGTCCTGACATTTTTCCCACCTACGTTAACTCTCAAACTAGCACAGCATCAATGATTGAGGGTTGCACGAGCAACATCTGAGCTGAAGAAGTTTAAATTAACTTCATTGCACTTGTGCAATAAGAGTCTGATATAGTAATATGTAATTGACTCTAAACCGAACTTGCCTCTCAAGCCCTGAGTATACAGCCATGACAGCACTATTTCGCCGCATCCAACCCTCGAAAAAGCTCCGCATCACCGTCAGGTCGATCGCCCACCTGCTCAAAATCAGCCAAAACCTGATTAAGCGAGTCGAATCATGGGCTTTCGTGGTTTTCGTCCACCATCGGGATAGAGGCGGCCTGTTCGTCAGCTACCGCAGGCTGGAAGAATGGCAAAATGCCATCGCCCATCATATCCAAACCTGTCCCACCCTTGGAGAACTCTCGCAACTCAAAACATCCATTCAGTACGACAGCCGGAAATTCAAAAAACAATCTCTCAAAAAAACACTTGACTTTTTAAATCAAATGTGCTTAGAAAGACAAGACGAACTCAACATCTGGGAAAGCTTAAACTGCATTGCTTCCTAGCAGAAATGAGGCAGATTTCCTTTCAAAAAACAGAAGCGAAACATTTGCGAGCAATTGCGAGATAAAATCACCCCAAAAATCACCCGCGAATGCTCCGCCACATTGAGGAAAGCAATCACCAAAGCAATTAAGACATTGCCTGAGCGATATAATCAAAATAAGGAGCTGCTTCCTTAGCATCATCCTGATTGAGCAAAGCCAAAGAAGCTTCCTTCAAACAGCGGATAGCTTCGACCATGCCAGGAACAGGAACGCCGAGAGAATTATACATTTCCCGAACGCCAATCAAACCGATGCTTTCGATCGGCTCCTTGTCACCCGCCAAGATACCGTAGGTAATCAGGCGCAAGTACCAGCCGTAGTCGCGCAGACACAAAGCCCGTTCGCGCTGGCCGTAAGCATTACCTCCGGGGGAGATAAAGTCAGGGCGTTTTTTCCAGAGTTTTTTGCTAGCTTCTTCAACAATTTTTTTCTCACTGTCAGACAGCGCAGTAGCAATACGCACCCGCTGTTCCCCGGTTTTAAAAAAATCTTTGATGCTTTGAAGTTCGCCGGTACTGGGATAGCGAAGTTCGTCGTCGGCTTGGAGAATTAGTTGGCTAACTACGCTCATTGTTATTCAAAAAAATTGAGGATATTTGAGAGTAAGATTAATTGACATTCTCATCCCTTAAAGATGAGATTCTTGGTTGGGCGATTTACTTTGCTTCTAACATTTATCAACATTAGAAGTAGCGGGTAAATCTCCGCAAACGTTATGCTTGATGTTCAAGCCAGTTTCCCTGTATTCCAGGGTACTGCGGGAAAAACTCAAAAACTGCGAGTGAGAGTTTTGATGTCGGCAGACACTTTGACTGTTTAACGAGTTTTTGCTACCTCGCCCCAACAGCATATCGCACAGGATCGATCGGGGCAACTCACGGCAGGCTTGACTTGCAGGTTGAAGCTTGGCTTTAGCAGCAAGACGTTCAGCAGCAGGAAGACAGCCTGCAATTGAGCTTGAGTGCGATGGCTTACGCCCCGCTTCGCTACGACTTATCTCAGGAAAGAGAGAGCGATATTGGATTACCATATTAAATCCTACCACGACTACTTGTGACCAAATCTAAATTCCCAACCCCAAACTCGACGAAATTGGCAAACCCTTGCCAGCAAGGTCAACTGATTGAGATAGAGATTACCGACTTGACAGACACCGGCGACGGAGTTGGTCGTTTTGGTGAGTTAGTAGTGTTTGTTCCCGATACCGTGACGGGCGATCGAGTCCTTGTCCGCCTCGTGCAAGTCAAATCCACCTATGCTACAGGCAAGCTGGACACACTTCTGGAAGCCTCGGAACACCGCATTCGAGCTAACTGCATTGTCGCCGACAAGTGCGGCGGTTGTCAGTGGCAGCACGTAGACTATCAATATCAGCTTGCAGCCAAGCAAAATCAAATCATTCAAGCCTTAGAACGGATTGGCGGATTTAGCAATCCGCAAGTTGATGAAATTTTAACGGGAAAAATCGAGGGATTTTCCCAATTTTTGGGATACCGCAACAAAGCGACTTATCCCGTGGCAATATCTGCGACAGGTCAAGTTCAAGCAGGTTACTATCAAAAAAGCACCCACAAGTTAGTCAATCTCAATCAGTGTCCGGTGCAAGACCCGCGCCTCAATCCTTTGTTAAAAGAAGTCAAAGAAGATATTCACTGGCGGGATTGGCAAGTCTACGACGAAAAGAAACATACAGGAGAATTGCGTCATTTGTCCTTGCGGATCGGACGGCGCACTGGCGAGATGCTGCTAACTTTAATAGTTCGCACTGGAGAGTTGCCGGGACTCGAAGAGCAAGCATCAGAGTGGCTGAAACAATATCCTCAACTGGTAGGTGTTTGTTTGAATATAAACCCCGCTCAAACAAATGTGATTTTTGGTTCCGAAACTCGCTGCATTGCGGGTCGTTCTTATCTGCGAGAAAGCTTTGCTGGGATGAATTTTCAGCTAAGAGCCGATACTTTTTTCCAGGTTAATACAGAGGCTGCCGAAGCGTTGTTAGAGGTGATGGTAGGGGAATTAAATTTGCAGGGAAACGAGGTTTTGGTTGACGCTTACTGTGGGATTGGTACTTTTACTTTACCACTGGCAAAAAAAGTAAAAATAGCCATAGGTTTAGAAGTGCAAGCGGCGGCGATCGAACAAGCCACATTAAATGGTGAGTTAAATGACGTGAGAAATGTCGAGTTTCAGGTGGGAACTGTAGAGAGTTTGCTGCCATCCTTGGGATTGACACCGGATATTGTGCTGCTAGATCCGCCGAGGAAAGGGTGCGATCGCGCGGTTTTGGAAGCTATCAAGGAAATCAAACCAAATCGCATTGTTTATGTTAGCTGCAAGCCTGCTACTTTGGCTCGCGACCTGAAGATGTTGTGCGAAAATGGGGATTATAAGTTAGCGCGAGTGCAGCCTGCGGATTTCTTTCCTCAGACTTCTCATGTTGAGTGTGCGGCGTTTTTGGTCAGGTAGATCAAAAGGGCGATCGGGCCACTAGACTTATTGCATAAATCTTTGATGGATAGGGAAACCGCAGATGTAAAGCAGATAATTTCAAGATTGTTTGCCAATGCAGGCAATTCAAGCCTAGTGAGTAAGTGAGTACAAATAGATATAAGCTGGGGGCGAGGGTTGGGCAACTGAAGCAGCGTTTGCTATCTTAAAATACGGGTTACAAACTCTCGGAGTTGATCGCATTGTAGCGATTTCCCAACCTGAAAATATTGCTTCGCGGCGGGTGATGGCAAAAGTGGGAATGTCTTACGAACAAAATGTGGGTTGCTGGGGTGCAAACTAGATCCAGTCCGGTCTGAATCGGGGGGAGTCCAGAAGTATAGAATAGAGGTTGCGGAACCGGCACACCGCCCGATCGCTCGCCCCCAGCAATTTGTTACCCTAAAAATAGAATCTTCCCTCCCTCAACTCCCTCCCATGAACAACGCTTCTCCCCTGATTCAAACGATAACTCCAGAACGCTGGGCCGGGTTTAGTATGGACTTTATAGGGGCGGGTTACACGGGTGTGTTGGTCAAAAACGGCCGCGCCGTGCGTACCCTGAAATCCGGGCGGCATTTCAGCTTTGCCCTTCCCCTGCTGGAACAGTCTCAAATTGTCCTCGTAGACACCAAACTCCGCAATTTGGAGGTGCAGTCGCACGGAGATTTTTTGTCTAAGGATCGGTTTTTAATAGATGCCACTCTGACCGTTATTTATCAAGTTATAGATCCGAAACGGGTAGCTTTGGAATTGTCCGATCCTATAGGTGCTTTAGCAAGTGCAGTTAAGGATTGTATGGGATTAGCGATCGGGCAAATACCCCTACAACAGCTTATCAGTCAAGGACGGCTGTTGCTGCGCCAAAATTTGCTCGATCGCGTCCAAGATTTTTATACTCTAGGTTTTAACTTAGAAGACGTGCGAATTGGCGATGTCAGCTTTCCCGAAACCAACGGAGTTATTCGCCAAGTTGAAGGAATGAGTGCGCGACAGGAAGCAGAAAATGCGGCCGCACTGCAAATGAGAATTGCCGAAGCCGGCCGTCAGATTGTTCCTCAATCTCCCGTACAGCAGTTAAACTTAATTTCAGGTAATTCTCCTGCGAGTCTTCCAGCTTCTGACACAGCAGCAGGGTTCGATCGAGATTTACAACAACTAACACAACAACTTGCTCAAAATAGTCTCCCTCCTGGGAGAAATCCTCCCCAACTTGCACCAACGGTACTCACAAGCAGCGATCGCAAAACAACCGCATATTTAATTTACAAACTTTCTGGAGAGGCGATCGCCCTAACAGGCAATCCCTTTACAATTGGACGCGAACCAACAAACACTTTAGTATTGCAAGATCCGCAAAGTTCGCGCTACCACGCTCAAATCCGCCGGGCTAATGACGAACTTGGCAAACAGCGGTATCAGCTTGTCGATAGCGGGAGTTCCAACGGCACTTTTGTGGGTGGGCAGAGGCTGGCTGCTAACGAGCCTTTTTGGCTACCAAATGGCTGCGAAATTGCGATCGGTGACCAAAAATGGATCTTTCAAAATTCGTGAGTGAGAGATATGAATATTATTTAAAACAGCAGATAAACACATATTAATTCCATCGGCTTTCATCTGTCAGGTTTCTGTAGGGGAGTTGTTAAGAGTCGCCGCCCTTTCAATACAGCTTGACAACTTCTCCCTCCCCAATTCCCTATACTCCCAGGTAGAAGTCTCTTGCCAACCCTAGGGGGGATATCTCCACAAGCATTTCGAGCGACAATTTGTCAAGATTGAAAATATAAGTAGAGGACAACCCCATGAACTTTTCTATACAATCTGTTTACAACTGGTACCGCGACACCCTCCGCAACCCCAAATACCGCTGGTGGATTATTCTGGGAACCCTGGCATATTTGGTAAGCCCGATCGACATTGCCCCGGATTTCCTGCCAGTCATCGGTCAAATTGACGATGTGGCGATCGCAGTCTTGCTGATTTCCGAAGTTTCGCAAATGGCGATCGACTACTTTAAATCTCGCCAAACAGAGACAGCTTCTGCATCCAAAGCCACGGGTGCCAATTATTCTGAAGCCAACGGCAGCACCGTTGACGTAGATGCAGTTTCTGTAAAATAATTGCCAAAAATAATCGAGCGCTACAACCCCGACTTCTTCAAGAAACCGGGGTTTTTGTTTTTTAAATGGCAACTGCTCAGATTGTGCTCCAAAGCTGGTAATTTTAACTATGATCCATCTGTGCTAACAACAAATTTTTATAGATGAAGTTTAGTGAAATAGTAGAAAAACTTAACTTAGCCACCAGTCGCACCCTCACAGCGTCGGTTGCTACCGATCCGGAAATTACTGGCGCTTCCCCTGTTGATGAAGCTCCATCGGGCACAATCAGTTATATAGAAGGTGCTAAATTTGCCGTTCATACTGCCACTACAAATGCTTCGGCTTTAATTTTGCCCTTAGATGAAAGCCTCCAAGCTCAATGTGACGATCGCAACATCGCTTGGATTGCCGCAGCCGATCCGCGATTGCTGTTTGCTGAAACGATCGCCCTTTTCTATCAACCGTTTCGCCCAGCATCCGAAATTCATCCTTCAGCCGTCGTTCACCCCTCAGCAGAAATTGGTGAAAATGTCTATATCGGCCCCCACGTCGTTATTCAAGCAAAAGTCAAAATTGGCAGCAACGTTTGCATTCATCCAAATGTCGTAATTTACCCAGATGCGGAAATAGGCGCAGGCACTGTTTTACACGCTAATTGTGTCATTCACGAACGTACTCGCATCGGGGCAAATTGCGTGATTCACAGCGGTGCGGCGATCGGGAGCGAAGGTTTTGGGTTCGTGCCGACAGCCACAGGGTGGGTGAAAATGGAGCAGTCTGGCTGCACGGTATTAGAAGAGGGCGTTGAGGTTGGCTGCAACAGCACGATCGACAGGCCCGCTGTCGGAGAAACCCGCATCGGCCAAAATACAAAAATCGACAATTTAGTACACGTAGGTCACGGCTGTCAAGTAGGAAAAAATTGCGCGTTTGCCGCTCACGTTGGCATGGCCGGCGGGGTAAAAATTGGCAACAATGTAATTTTGGCAGGTCAAGTAGGAATTGCTAATCAAGCCAAAATCGGAGATGGGGCGATCGCCACTGCTAAAGCCGGAATTCACAGCGACGTGCCCGCAGGTGCGATCGTGACGGGCGTTCCAGCAATTCCCCACAAACTATTTCTCAAAGCCGCAGCCGTCTACAACCGCTTGCCCGAAATGTACCAATCTCTGAGGCAAATTCAGCGCAAGCTCGATCGGTAGTCATTAGTTACAGCGGATTCCGCTGTAATGAGGTACAACAAAATATCATTGTTGTAGTCAAACCTAATGAAAGCGTATTCTC
>NZ_JAUBQR010000197.1:0-12612 GCF_036701385.1 Microcoleus sp. Pol12B4
TAATAAATCCTCAGCATTTAAGAAATTGGTTTGCTAACTGTTGCTATTGTACCTCATAACAGCGGAAAACGCTGTATTTATGAGGTTTCATTTACTGGGGATGCTTAATCAGGCTAGGAAAAAAAATAATTTTAAAATTCAGAATATTTGTGAATATTGGTTTCTATAATTTGCCTCTTTAGCATTTCATACCGTAAAGCATCAATGCAGTTTATCGCCGATTATCAGCTTTTTTGAAATCAGTAGCTTTTCAAAAACGATGCTTTTTATAACTTGTTTAGTTATTAAATTGCCATAAGCTGTCCCTGATTTTTCTCTTCCTCTTGTACTGCGACAGGTTCCCAGGGTCAAATGGTTTCCCCATCTGCCATAACAGGTAATCTATTTGCGGTTGAACTCAGTACCGCTAGGTTTTAGGGAAGATGCTTCTAAAAGTATACTATAAAAAATCCTCGCCTCACCCGTAAAAAATGTTGCCAAAGTTCTTGAGCAAAGTGCAAATTTATACTTGTTGCCTAACAGTCTTGGTGTTGGGCGGCTGCCAGCAACAGCTACACCCAACCTTGCAGCAGCAGCGCAGCAAACAGGGCATGGCAGTTTCAGCTCACCCTCTGGCGAGCGCTGCGGGGCTGGCCCTGCTACAACAGGGAGGCAATGCAGTGGATGCGGCGGCGGCTACGGCTTTGGCGATTTCGGTGGTGGAGCCTTTTTCTGCGGGTATCGGCGGCGGGGGTTTTTTGCTCCTGCGGCGGGCCGAAACGGGGACTGTGCAAGCGCTGGATTTCCGGGAACGAGCTCCGAAACGGGCGGCGCGGGATATGTACCTCGACAAGCAAGGTAAGGTGCGCCCAAGGGCAAGTCGGGACGGGCATTTAGCGGCGGGTATTCCGGGTACTGTTGCTGGACTTTATACGGTGCACCGCGAGTATGGTAAGTTGCCTTGGGCTGCGGTGGTGGCGCCCGCGATCGCCCTGGCGGAAAATGGCTTTCCAGTAAGTTCGCGGTTTACCACGGCTACCGGGCGACGACAGGATGTGTTCAAAAAAAACCGGGCGGCGCGGGAGGTTTTTACTCGTGGTGGCATTTTATACCAGCCGGGTGAGCTTTTGGTGCAGCGGGATTTGGCGCGGACTTTGCGGCAGATTGCACAAAATCCGCAGAGTTTTTATACCGGGGACGTTGCGCGGGCGATCGCCGCCGATATGGCTAAAAACGACGGCCTTATCACTCTGGAAGATTTGAAAAACTATACGCCGATTTGGCGAAATCCGGTTTGTGGCAACTTTCGCACTTACGAACTTTGCGCGATGTCCCCTCCTTCTTCCGGCGGCGTTCATTTGTTGCAAATCTTGAATATTGTGGGAGATACGGATCTCAAAAGCTTGGGGAGGCAAAGTCGAGATACTTTGCACTTGCTGGCGGAGAGCATGAGGATTGCTTATGCTGACAGGGCACAGTATTTGGGCGACCCGGATTTTGGGAGTGTACCCGTCAAAGCTCTGATTAGCAGCAATTATGCCAAATTGAGACGATCGCAAATCCAAATGTCAAAAGCCCGACCCTCCAGCGAGGAAAAAGCTGTTGACGCTGAAACTTTGAACCGCCTGCTGTGGGAGTCTCCGGAAACTACCCACCTGACGGTAGTTGACAAAGAGCGCAACGTAGTAAGCTTAACGTTTACGGTGAATGGGGGTTTTGGGGCTGGAGTCGTGGTCGCGGGTACGGGAATTTTGCTCAACAACGAGATGGATGATTTTGCAGCAGCGCCGGGAGTGCCGAATTTGTCGTCTGGTTTGGTGGGCGGGGAGGCAAATTCGATCGCCCCGGGCAAAACTCCTTTATCGAGCATGACGCCGGTCATCGTGACAGAAAATGGCAAATTTCGCCTCGCTGCGGGAGCTCCCGGAGGCAGCACGATTATTACCACAGTGCTGCAAATTGTACTGAACGTATTGGTTTACGACATGAATGTCGGCGATGCTGTGTCTGCACCTCGCGTACACCACCAGTGGCAACCGGATCGCCTGATGGTAGAACGGGGAGGTTTTGAGACTGCGACGCTTTCGGAGTTGCGGCGGCGGGGACACCTGATTTTCGAACGTGACGACTGGGGCAATGCCAATGCGATCGTCCTGACTGCAGACGGTTGGTTGGAAGGGGCTGCTGATCGGCGCGGGGAAGGAGAAGCAAGGGGATTTTAGTCAACAGTCAGTCGATTAGAGATTTT
The DNA here is from genome assembly GCF_036701385.1 of Microcoleus sp. Pol12B4. Classification (NCBI taxonomy): domain Bacteria; kingdom Bacillati; phylum Cyanobacteriota; class Cyanophyceae; order Oscillatoriales; family Microcoleaceae; genus Microcoleus; species Microcoleus sp. Pol12B4. Next base: position 2,228 of record NZ_JAUBQR010000197.1, read on the forward strand.
AAATTTTACAGGGGAGGGAGACTTCGGTGACTCAACGATTTGAGATTTACTCCACAGATGAATCTGAAATGTTGAACTATGGTCAAAAATTTTGATATCTCTAAAACAGGAATCGGGCGCTTGTATACGTTTTTTGGGCGAGGTCATCTTTCCTGAGTCATTAGCTATTAGTCATTAGTCATTTGGGAGATCGCAAACGGTATTAAAACCCGGTTTCTTTTGTCTCCAGTGCGTAAGTCCTGAAATTATTCGTCTATGTACGTTTATTTTTGCATCCCTATTTTTGCGCTGAGGTTTATTGGGTGACTAACTGCCAACATTTACCAAAACAAATAATCACCAAAAGCGTATATTCACTTACGTGTAAAGTTATGGTAAAGGCACTAGACATTAATAGTTATATAATGTAAAAATTAAGTTGTGGATAGGATCAGGTTTGTATCTTCCAGGAAAAATTTATGATAATTACTCACAAAATTGCCGCCTTAACAGCTACATTAACTACTTCTCTGAGTTTGTTGGCAGCGCCAGCAATGGCATTTTCCATAGGGGCAACTAATAACATTGAAACTTTAAAAAATAATTTATTGGGAGCTAATACAGCCGGTTTGAGTAATTTCTCTGTTTCAATTACGGGTAATGCGGCTGCTTTTGGTACTTTCACTAATGATCCCTTCGGTTTGACATCAGGTGTTGTTCTGAGCACTGGTAAAGTCGCCGATATACGGGGTAAGAATCGGAAAGATAACTTCACGATCGAAAACAGCGATTTAAGCACGGACTTTGGGCCTTATGGTGAAGAGGGGGATTTGACTCAGCTAAACCTTAGCTTTTTTGCTAATAGCACGGTTGAAAAGTTAGTCTTTCAATATGTATTTGCTTCTGAGGAGTTTCCTGAATTCGGGGCTTATGAAGAATATAATGACGATTTTGAACTGCTGCTGAACGGCACTAATTTGGCAAAATTGAGCGACGGAAAAACAGTTACGATTAATAATCTTGTTCCAGAGCCAAATAATCGCTCTAAGGATCACCCCGACTATATTGACAACCCAAGTTTGACAGGTATTGCTGCTAACATCATTAAGCTGGACGGTTTTACTAAAGTTTTAGGTTTTGAGGGTTTGCTCAAGCAAAATCAGAGGAATGTTCTCAGCATCCGCATTAAAGATGTGGGCGATGGCAAGTTAGATTCTGCTGTATTTATTAAAGGCGGTTCTGTGGAGACGGTTCAAGCTGAGCCGGTTCCCGAACCGATGACTGTGGGGGGTTTGATGGCGGGAGGCGCTATGCTCGCTGCTGGACGAAAGTTACGCAATCGCCGTGACGGAAGTAATTAATAATGGAAGGAAGAAGGAAGAAGGAAAAAACAGAACAGGAACCATTTTGGCGGTTGCTGTAATATGAATCTCGATTAGCCGTGTTGGAGAGACAAACGGGGTTTGATGAACGAAAAGACCTCGTTGCAGTTCTTGAACAGGGTAAAAAGCTCTGTTTGTGCGATCGCGATCGCGTAATATCAGGTCAATTAATTTAAGCATTATGGGTACGCAGCGAGGAATGCAAGTCCTCATACAATTCTGACAACGAATGCCCTCACTACGAACCAATTTTATTGCGGTTGTTCTAGCGGAAAGAATATAAGTTTTTATCCCAAATTCGCAAAGGGCGGATTTTTTTGTATTTGGAGTTGCAGCAACTATTGCGGGTAAAACCCGCGTCTACAACCACTGACTAAGAACTAAATAATTTAACTATGAACAGTACCGTCGGGTAAGATTGTACCTGTTAATGTAGTCCGGGTAAGTTTGACCATCACTCGATCGCCGTAACCGATTTTCGCTCCTGTTAAGTCAGCACCGCTCAAGTCAGCACCGCTCAAATCGGCTCCGATTAAGTTGCTTTCTCTCAAGTCGGCATTGATCAAACAAGCTCCTAACAAATTGGCCCTGAACAAGTTTGCTTTGTGCAAATTCGCGCCTGTGAGGTTGACGTTGTGTAGAAAAGTATCGCTTAAGTCGGCTTCACTCAGGTTTGCATTGCTCAAGTTTCTTCCTGAAAAATCCTTTTCTTTTAAGGAAGCTCCTTTGAAGTTGGAACCGCTCAAATCGGGAGCTTGCGGCCCAGCTTGGCGGTAAGACTGAGATGGCGGCGGCTGCGATTGGTAGCGCGACGCCTCTGAATAGGGCCCTGCAGGGTTTCCCCCATAGTTTCCCGCATAATTTCCAGCATATTTTCCTGAAGAGGGTTCATAAGAGTAGCGGGGTTCTTTTGGGGTGGACGGTGGTGGCTGCGTGTTTTGGTGCTGGGTGTTTGGATACTGAGTATTTCTGTACTGATTGTTTTGGTACTGAGTATTGGGTTGCTGAGTATTGGGCTGCTGAGTGTTTTGGTACTGAGTGTTTTGGTACTGAGTATTGGGCTGCTGAGTGTTTTGGTACTGAGTGTTTTGGTACTGAGTATTGGGTTGCTGAGTGTTTTGGTATGAAGTGTTTTGGTACTGAGTATTGGGTTGCTGGGTATTTTGTTGCTGGGTATTTTGTTGGTGAGCGTTTCTGTACTGAGTATTTTGTTGCTGGGTAGTTTGTTGCTGGGTATTTTGTTGCTGAGTGTTTCTGTACTGAGTAGTTTGTTGCTGGGTAGTTTGTTGCTGAGTGTTTCTGTACTGAGCGTTTTGTTGCTGGGTGTTTTGGTGCTGGGTATGTTTGTGCTGGGTGTTTTGTTGCTGGGTGTGTTTGTGCTGAGTATGTTTGTGCTGAACGTTCTGATTCTGACCTCTTGGTTGAATCGATCGCAATTTTTCGCGAGCTTGATTAATTTCCTTAATCTTTTCTTCAGCTTTCTGTAGTAGTCTGGGATTGTCTTTGGGGATGCGATCGGGGTGCCAAATGAACGCTAAATCCTTGTAGGCTTGGCTAATTTCTTCTCTGGAAGCTCCCGGCAACAGTCCCAGCACTTTATAGTATTGGTCGAGGTCGTTCATTGTACCACCTTTCGCATTAAGAAATTAGGAATTAAAAATTAAGATCGGAGCAAAAGCCGTTCTCAAAGCTTGCTTGTCCGATCGTACATTAGATGAACAATAACTCAGCTAAGCCGCTGCTGGCAAAAAGTCTCGAATTAGCTGCAAGTATGTTGCGGCATCCTCCAGCATCGGAAAGTGAGCCGTATTAGGAATTATAACAAATTCTACTTTTTTGCTCAGGGAGGCTGCTTGCTCTCCCATGACGGCGGGGATAATTTGGTCGAATTCTCCGGCAATAAGCAGTGTGGGAACACTCAGCCGCGCAAATTCTTGGGGCATTTCCTCGGCTGCTCTTTTGCTGACTGCCGTCACCATTGTACCTATAGCAGCTTGCTCGTCTGCCATTAAAAAATCCTTGAGAAACGCCAGACTTACCTCTGTGGGCAGGGAACGGCGCAAAAACCGAGCCATAAATAGCCGATCGGCAAACGGGATGGATGCCAGCCAAGAGGGTCTAAATTTTACCACATAGCCACCGAATTTGTGAAAAGTTGTAAAAGATTTTTCGTCGTATTCAAAAATACCGCTGCAAGTGAGAATTGCTTTTTCTACTTTTTCGGGGTAAAGGTTGAGAAATAAAGTAGCAATTGATGCTCCTGTGGAGTGAGCATTGAGAAAGACGCGACTTAAATTCAGAGATTCTAATAATTCAGCTAAGTCACGGGCGTAGGTTTCGAGTTCGTAGCTGGACTCAGGAGGCTCTTTTGGCAAGGGCGATCGACCAAAACCTCTCATATCGTAAAGCAAACAATCAAAATCATCAGCAATAGCCCGGGCCGTGCTTTCCCAGTAGCGCGCTGAACCCGCCCAGCCGTGCAGAAATACCATCACTGGTTTCCCGCTAGGTTGGGCCGTGTTATCTGCCGTTATCCACTCGTAATAATGTTCTACACCGCGAATTGAAATGAAAGACATGATATTGATTTGGGATTCTTAGATTTTAGATTTTAGATTTTAACTCATAATTGTTCAGTAAATGCCCAAATTCCCGACTTCTTAAAAAAAAGTCAGGAATCTTAAGACTATATCCATCAAAAAACTCTGCGTTAACCTGCGTCAATCCGCCCACATTTGCGGTCAAAAATCACCCACATAAAAAATAATCATAGATATTAAGCAGCAGAAGCAGCGAGCCAAAATAAACCATCTACCAAAAGCGTGCTTAACACAGCTCCGCTGAAAGCGCGCCAGTGCAGTTCTCGATCGCGCAAACTCAGCAAACCCACTGTTAGCAACACAGCGATTAAAACTAGAGCACAGCCTATGCCCCAAGGAGTTTCAATTTGACCGATCGCACTTTGAAAAATCGGCATAGCTAATTCCGGTTCCGCGTGCATCACTTGCCGCCAGTAGGGCATCAACCCTGTTAAGTAAAAATATAAATCAGTAATGGCAGTACCCAATAGGGAACCCAAGTAAAAATAGCCGCCAACTTTTCCCCAAGATTTGCCCAAGCACCAAATAGCAAAAGGCAAGCCAATTGCTTCTATAGGTAGATGTAAAATTGGTTCCCATCTAAACCAGCCCCAATAGATAGAACCTGCCAGCCAGCATCCGGCAAATCCTAATAATAAATCTCCCCAAAGTTGTGTTTTGGGGCGGAAAATCAGGATTAAGCTAAGTACGAACCAGGGGATAGTTGATAGCAAACTGATGGTTGGATATAAACGCACTAATGGTGCTTGCACGAAGACTGGAATTGAGACTAAAAATGCTGAGGCGCTAAATATTAACCACGGTTTGATGCTGTTTGTTGTGGCTGAAGTGACAGAATTGTCGAGGCGGGCGATGGTGGCAATAGGTGCGATCGCTGAGGATACTAAATTTAGATTAAACAACTGATTGGACTCCGTATTGTTTCAATAGGTGGACTAAAAATTTTGCTGCGGTTGTCGGTCCGACTGTCTCAATGCCGGCGGCGGTTTGGCTGACGTGCCAGCCTTTTGCCGTTTGGGGATCTCGCCATAAATCCAAATGTTCGATCGCGGGATCTGCATAAAAGCTTTCTCCACCGCCACCGAGAATTGCCGAACTCCAGTGCGTAAAGCGATCGTGGCTGATTCGGTGTATGGGAAAATTGCCCCCCAGGGGTACTCCCCAACCGTCTAAGGCAAAAAATGCCCCGACTTTGCCGCCGAGTTGCTGCCACAGAAGAGCCGCCCCGATCGCCCCGGCTACTCCTGCCGAAAAGCTGACAAATACTAGACTTTCTCCTGCTAACTCTTCGCTACACAAAAAGTGCAATATGTCAAGAGCCGAGAAAGGTGGATATTTATGAGCGGGAAAAATCTTGACACGATCGACTATTTGCTGGTTTGGGCGATCGGCTACCAGTCCCCAAAGCCCCGAAAGTCCCGTCAGGAAACAGTCGGTTAGCTTTGGTTCGTGGAATCCGGGGCAAATTACCAGTCTCATAGTTCGTCAAGAAAGTTAATATAGTTCGCAACATAACTTTATCATATGCCTACTATATCATATACTACCCCAGGGGATAGGGTGTTAAACTTATAATAGAGTCAAGTTTGAAGAGTATCCCCCCAAGTTAAATGCTGGGAACGCTCCAAACCCCATTAATCTGAGGCAAGGTCAGGGAGTCTTAAGAAAACATAAAACTTATCCCCCCCGACCCCATTCCCTGTCAAGCTTAGCAAAGCCAGATTCTAGTTTTAAGCAGTTCTGTATTTAGATTTAACTTTTCTGGCGGCGTCGAAGCCCGGTCCAAAAAAGCTTAAAGAAACAGGATTGTGAAAATTAGAGGCCTGCCAGCTTAGCTGCCCTACGAATTTCGGGTCAGGGTCAATCGATTTGAGATTTGAGATTTGAGATTTGAGATTGACTTGCGCGAGATAAATGCGGAGGCTTGAGGATTTTCGATTTGGGATTGATTCCACGGATAAATCACGTGGCGGGTACCACATGAAGAAATTCTTGGTCAAAAAACCGACTTAGGACTGATGCTCATCAATCCGGTTTCTAGGATAAATAAGAGGTTGCACCGGGAAGTATGGGCCAAGAAACCGGGAATCAGCCCCGCGCACGTCTGTCGTGCGATCGCACACAATGAAAAATCTCCGATTCCCCCTTCATCCTGCCTGGATCTCTTAGAATAAATAAAATTGAGGAATACAAAGTGGTTGCTTCTCCAGAAAAAATCGATTTCAAAACATCTGCAGCACCCGCAAGTAACGATCGCGTTGCTGTATTGCTGATGGGTTATGGCGAAGTCGAAAGCTACGACGATTTTGCCAACTACAACGAACAAGCTTTAAATTTGCTTACGGCAAAGTTTGCGCCAGTACCGCTTTGGATTTATCCGCCGCTGGCGAAGATTTTAGCAATCTTTGACTTGCACGAGTGGAGTCACCAACACGGTCAATTCGTTTCGCCGCACAATGCAATTTTTGAACAGCAGCGCGCCGGGATTGAAAAGAATTTACAGGAGAAATGGGGCGATAAAGTAAAAGTGTTCAAAGCTTTTAACTTTTGCGCGCCGTTTTTGCCGGAACAAGTAATCCCTCAAATTCAAGCAGAAGGATTTGACAAAATTCTGATTTATCCGCTGTTGGTAGTTGATTCTGTTTTCACCAGCGGCATTGCAGTCGAACAGGTGAATAAAGCTTTAGCACAAACCTTTGATGGCAAAGAACATTGGGTAAAAGGACAGCGCTACATTCCTTCTTTTTACGATGAACCTGCTTACATCCAGCTAATGGCGGATTTGGTTGAAGAGGAAATTAAGAACGATTTAGCTGTAGCGCATTTGCCTTCTCAGATTGGGATTGTGCTGATGAATCACGGTTGTCCGCACAAGGCGAAGGGCTTTACTTCGGGAATTGTGGAAAGTCAAGCTTTGTACGATCGCGTGCGGGAACGTTTGATGTATCGCTATCCTTTGATTTCGGTGGGTTGGCTGAATCACGACACACCGCTGATTGAATGGACACAGCCGGATGCGACGTTGGCTGCGAAGAATTTGATTGATTTGGGTGCAACTGCGATCGTCTTTATGCCGATCGGATTTGCGACCGAAAATCACGAAACTTTGTTAGATGTAGACCACATTATTGAGTCTTTGCAGAAACAGCGTCAAGGAGTTACTTACCGCAAATTGCCTTGCGTTAACGACCATCCAGAGTTTCTGAAAATGGCTGCTGAGTGGGCAAATCCGCAGATTGAAGCGTTGTTGAGTGAAACTGCGGTTGCTGTTAATCCGAGTTTGGCTGCGGCACACCGCGAGCACGCGCATTCTCATGAAGGACACGGGCATTCTCATGGGGGACATGGACATTCTCACGGTGGACATTCTCACGGTGGACATTCTCACGGTGGACATTCTCATGGTGATCACGGACATTCTCATGGTGATCACGGGCATAGTCACTAATAGGACTTGGGCCTGAGAGCTCAGAAACCGGGTTTTTTGCGAAGATACTGCATGGAAATGGCAGATTTAGTGAAAAACCCGGTTTCTTTTGTTGGGGTGCGTAGGCCGAAATTTGGCCGAAAAGGGCGATCGACCTTTGGTGTTTTTAGGGAAAGGGCGATTTGCTTTTTTATCAAATTTTCTGTGCTTGTCAAACATCCGCTTAGTCGCTACACTGTAGATACTCTGTATATACTTTCTCTTAGAAAGGGTAAATTCCTCAGAGTGATATCACTAACTAGAGGTTCAGGCTATGGTTGCGACGATCGCAAAATGGGGAAACAGTCTTGCTATTCGGATTCCACAAAATATAGCTAAAGAGATTAATTTGACTGAGGGTTCTGAAGTGAAGCTTGTCTTGATAGATGGCAAGCTGACAATCGAGCCTATCGTTCGTCGGCGGTATTCGCTAGAGGAGCTGATCGAGGCAATGACGCCAGAGAATGTTCATACTGAGATTGATACTGCAGTTGCTGTGGGGAATGAAGTTTGGTGACACAATCAAATCCCTACATTCCGAGTCGAGGCGATATCGTTTATTTAGACTTTGACCCAACTAAGGGACACGAGCAAAAAGGACTTAGACCTGCTTTTGTGCTGTCGCCTCACTCCTACAACGAGAAAAGCTCCTTAGCTCTATTTATGCCGATTACAAAACAACAAAAAGGGTATCCTTTTGAAGTTATCCTACCCACGGGATTAAAAGTTGAGGGAGTAATTCTTGCCGATCAAATTAAGTGTTTAGACTGGAAAGCTCGCGGTATTCGATTGGTTGAGTCGGTATCTCAAGATGTGATTGAGGAGGTGCAAGCTAAGATAGAGCCGTTGTTATTGTAAAAGCATGAAGTTCACGGGGCTGCATAAATCAGACGATCGTGCTTTTCCTGAAATTACCTGTGTGCGGGGCGCTAGCGGCGAAATTGTAACCGTTTTGCGCGGCACTCGCTTGCGCGTGCAAACAGTAGTCATCGCAGCCAAAAAATGGGGTTTTTCGCCCAACCAAATTGCCGCTGAGTATGGCTTAAGTGAAGCTAAAGTGAACGATGTTTTCGCTTTTTATACGGCCCACTCTCAGGAAATAGATGCCTCTATTGCCGCTGAGCAAATTATCGAAGCTGCTAATGTCTAGAATGAGCAGTAGCATTGATCGGCGATGGTTCCACTTTGCCGTTAGGCTTTCGATCTCATTTCTGTTTCACTAGCACCTGCTCGCACCATAATTGTCCGAACAAGAGAACCAAATATCCTCCACCCGACAAGACTTAGGCTGGCGTGCCGTGTCGCTAACAGCAAATCATCAAGGCGTATCTGTATAACCCCATCAAATACTACAGCATTGCCCACTACATTGCTAGAGTCCCCTGGTAATGGTGGAAGATACATTCGCTTAGTGGATTTGAACTTTAGCATTTCACTGAGGAGTTGCTTTGCATCAGGAGCGTCAGAAAAAATTGGTTGCAATCGCAGCAGTGAGGCATAATCGCGGCGACCCTGAACAAGGTCACAGGTTGAGCTTGCGATAGCAAATTTCATGTTAGTAATGCGCTCTCCCAAGAAGTAGCCAGCATCACTACTAACAATATCTCCCTGCAAAAGGGCGAAGGCATCTTCATCGTCGCGAATCAGACCTTTTGCTAAGATATCCTGATATTCAATTGGCTGACGCACCAGCGCTCCCTCTGCTCCGAAAACTTTCTGACGGTCTTTTGTCTTACCAAGTCGATCGGCAAAGTCCTGAATAATTGTGAGAACTGTATCATCGTGAGAAAGTGCGCGTAGCTGATTTTCAAGAGTTTCCAGATTGTTAGGCTCATTATTTGCTACAGCCATCACAATCAATCTATCCTATTGTCTATCGCATTCTCAGATTGCAGAGGACGCTCAATTTCATCAGGGTCAAGCATCACTTCATCATCCTCATCCAAGTCGAAATTCTCTGGAACTAATTGATCGAAGCTATTGCGGGTAGGAAGCTCAGGCAAGTCTCCCAGCATAGCAACTGCTTCAGCAAGTAAATGAAGATTCTCTGGATCAGGGTGTTTTTGTGCCGCACGCACAGCCAAGATGACGAAACGCAATCCTCCCCTTAGCCGATCGACATCACGAGCTAGTCCATACATTTCTTGAAAGTCACGTTCTTCAATAATGCGGTACTGTCCTGTTTTTGTTTGGAGGGTAGCAATCACACCATTGCCGATCGAACTGAGTGCTTCGGCGCCCTGCAAACGGAACTTCTCAGACGATGTCCAGTTTTCACCGCTTCGCAACCTAAATTCTTTTTTATTTGTAATCTGCATAGTTTAACCTCCTTACCATATCCTAAGGTAAACCCAACGAAAAAACAACGGGTAGTAAATCCTAGCTTAAAATATTCGCAACCTAATTTTTTTATTTATAGTCGGCATAGTTTAACCTGCTTACCATATCCTAAGGTAAACCCAACGAAAAAACAACGGGTAGTAAATCCTAGCTTAAAAATAATAGGACAGAATTTACGCACTCCAACTCCTCGAAACCGGGTTTTTGGTCGTTTCTGTGGCTGTAAGGCGTCTTCTGGGCAAAAACCAGGTAGGTTTCTAACTACCCGGGCGTCCAGGACTATAAATAAACCCGCCCCGGCTATACTAATTGAATGGCGATCGCCCCAACCAACCTATCAATCTCCGCCTCACTTGTAAAATAGTGAACACAAGCCCGCACGCAGTCAGGATTAAGAATAGTCCTTACCATAATTCCCTGTTTCTCCAACAAATCGACCAGCTTTTTGTGCGGCATCCCGTTAGTTAATCGAAACGAAACCAAACCAGCTTCCGGCGCAGATTTTCGCAAACATTCCACATCGGGAAGTTCCGACAAACGCTCCCAGAGATACTTACTCAAACGGCAAATTTCTGCATACCTTTCCTCGATCGTACCCCATTCATGTTGCAGGGCGAT
>NZ_JAUBQR010000198.1:0-12577 GCF_036701385.1 Microcoleus sp. Pol12B4
CACAGCTTGCGCGAATTTAACATCCGTGAAGGGCGGGGAGCATATTTTGCCAATCCCAGCGGAATTGCCAACATCTTCACCCGCGTTACTGGTGGCAACCCTTCTAATATTTTAGGAACTCTAGGAGTTTTGGGAAACAGTAACTTGTTTTTAATTAACCCCAAAGGGATTGTCTTTGGCCCCAATGCTCGGTTAGATTTGCGCGGCTCATTTATCGGTTCTACTGGTAGCGGAATTGTTTTTAATAATGGCTTTGAATTTAGTGCAGCTAATTCTAATGCAGTGCCATTGCTAGCGATTAATATTCCTGTGGGTTTGAGATTTAGAGACAATTCCGGCACAATAGTCAACTCTTCCCAAGCTATTGGCCCCACACCAACCTTACCGCCACTACCCATAGAAATCCCTGTTTCTAACAAACTTGGTTTAGCAGTAGATCCAGGTCAAACTTTAGCATTAATTGGCGGTGACATCCAACTGGTAGGAGGAAATTTAACAGCTTATACCGGACAAATATTACTGGGAAGTGTGAAAAGTCCCGGTTTAGTACAATTTGAACCAACGGCTTTGGGGGTGAATTTAAACTACAACAATATTCAGAATTTCGGCAACGTTAAAATGAACGGTGCATTGATAAATACCAGCGGATCGGGCGGTGGTAAAATTGACATCAGGGGTTCAAATGTCACCGTCAGTAGTTCGGGAATTTATAGCCTAATACTTGGAAATATTGATGGCAGAAGTATTGATATTAATGCCCAAAACTTGCGAGTAGATAAAGGGTCGCAAATTCTCACCGCCACATTGGCAGATGGGAAGGGGAACGATTTAAACATCCACGCTACTGACTCAGTAGAAATGAGCGGGCTGGGAATTGAAGGCTATCAGCGATTTTATAGCCAATATTTACCCTCTGGAACGTTCAACCCTTTTGACCCGCAAATTGTTCTGAGTGCTGGCACTGCTGGCAGTGGAGCCGCCGGAGAGATTAACATTGACACCGGACGGCTGTTGCTGCGCGATGGGGTACTGGGCGGTACAGTCACTTTTAGTGCTGGAAATGCCGGAAATCTGAATATCCGTGCTAACACCATCGAACTCGTCAGTTCAGCGCTCAGTAGCGGAACAAATCGCGGAAGTAGCGGTCAGAGCGGAAGCATAACTATTGACGCACAAAGGTTAATCATGCGCGATGGCTCCAATCTCGTTAGCGTCAGCCGCAGTGATGGAGCATCGGGGGATATCGCGATTAAAACGCAGGAATCTGTAGAATTGTCGGGAGGAATCCCTGGAAGTCTGGCGCGAACTACGATCAGCACGAACTCTTTCGATGGGAATGGGAAAGCCGGGGATATTACCATCGACACTAAGCGGCTGACTGTTTCTGATGGAGCCTCAGCTAGTTTATCGACGGGTTCGATTATTGGCGAAACCGTGTTTTCTACCAGTGGGGGGCCTGGAGGAAATTTAACTATCAGAGCTTCAGAGTCGATAGAAGTGAGCGGCGTGTCTGGAGTTTTAGGGGATGCGGGCTTCGCAGGGAGTTCTCTGGCTACTCAAAGTACAAGCTCTGGTAGCGGTGGAGATATCCGCCTCTCTACGCCCATGCTCGCTGTAAGAAATGGGGGTATTATTTCTGCGGCTTCTTTGGGTGCAGGAGATGCGGGAGATATTACAATTAATGCCGATCGCGTAGAAGTGCAAGGCATTGGGAGTAACAGTGAGTTGAGAAGTGGAATTGAGGCTTCGGCTGGTAGGGCATTTACTTTAGTCAATCCCAATGCTACCGGAAATGCGGGTTCGTTGAATTTGAATGCTAATCAATTGATTCTCCGGGATAGTGCAGTGGTTAATGTTCAGTCTTTGGGCAGGGGAAGGGCTGGCAATATTAACATGGTAGCTAACTCAATTGCCCTAGACAATAAAGCCAGCATTGACGGTACAACTGACGCAGGCGGTGGGGGAAATGTTAACATCAGGGCGCAAGATATCCAGTTACGAAGAGGTAGCAGAATTACAACGGATGTGGGTATTTCTGAAGGTGGAAATATCATAATCAATAGCAATATTTTAGTCGCTTTACCAGGAGAAAATAGCGACATTACAGCTAATGCTCGCACAGCTAGAGGAGGAAAAGTTACGGTAAATGTACCAAATATATTTGGTTTTACAGCAATTAACCGCGAACAAGCTATAAGTAGTTTAGGAGTGACTGATGCTGAATTTGCGGCCTTACAAGTAAATCCAACTTCTTTACTTCCTACCAGCGATATTGCGGCTATTTCCCAAAGTAGTGGCCCGGCTTTGCAAGGTAGTGTTACATTTAGTTCTTCTGGGGTGAATCCTGCTCAAGGTTTAGTGGAACTGCCACAAAATGTGGTGAATCCGGCTGCGTTAATTGCTGCAAATCCCTGCATCCGAGGGGCCGAGAGCGAGTTTACCGCTACTGGGAAAGGAGGAGTGCCACCCAGTCCTAATGATGTTCTCAGCAGCCCTCTATCGCCGTTTCCGTGGGTAGAAGAGGCAGGAAGTTCGGCAACGAATGTAGAGGGTTTAACCGATTTAACCGATCGACCGAAGAAGGAAGAAGGGGAAATCCCCGATCGGGAAGTTGTTCCGGCGCAAGGTTGGGTGGTGAATGCGAAAGGAGAAGTTATGCTTGTTGGATATAATCCGGGTAATGCTGCTGACTCTCGCAATCCTCGACCTAGTTCTGGTTGTGTGCCGCGTTGAAATTAGGTTTTTTTTGACCGCCGATGTAGGCGAATTAACGCGGATTAACGCAGATCAAGAATAAGATGTATTTGGGTTAATTAGTATGTGTGTCTGCGGTTGTAATTTTATTTTCTAAATATGAAGTTTACCCGATCGCTCCGGCAAGTAATTCTGTTATTTGTGATTTCCTGTCTGCTAGCAGTTGCGATTCCTCCCGGAGTTGCTCAGGTTAATCCACCACAAGCGGTGCAGCTTGTCCGACAAGCTCGGACTCTGTACCAAGAGGAACGTTTTTCGGAAGCTGTACCGTTGTTGCAGCAAGCGGCGGCGCAGTTTGAGGCAAAAGGCGAAAATCTCGATCGCGCCACAGCTTTGAGCAATTTAGCTGCAACCTACGGGCAGTTGGCGCTTTGGGAAGAAGCAGAAAAAGCTGTAAGTTCGAGTTTGTCGGCTGTGCGAACACAAGCCAACACTCCCGAACAGCAGCGGATTTTGGCTGAAACTCTCAACATTCAAGGACAGTTACAACTTGAACGGGGGCAGACTCAAGATGCGATCGATATTTGGACGCAAGCTGCTAAAATTTTCGAGCAAATTGATAGAAAAAACCAACTTTTTCAAGTTCAAATTAATCAAAGTCGGGCTTGGGAAATTCTCGGACTTTACCCCAGAGCTTGCAAAATGCTGTTAGCTTCTTTCAAGTTGGAAAACCCAACTTGCGAAATTTCGGCAGCGGGTTTGGAAACTTTGAAAAATCAGCCTGTGTCTCTCGAACAAGTCCGGGGAATTCATGCTTTAGGGCGGGTGCTGCGGGTTTTGGGACAACTGGAACGATCGCAGGATTTACTGTCCGTGGGACTAGAAGCAGCCCAAAAATTAGGTAGCCGACCAGAGGAGGCTGCAATTTATCTCAATTTGGGGAATACGGTACGGGCTAAAAGCAATAAACCGGGTTTGACACCCAAACAGCGCGGTGATTGGGAACGCTTTGCCCTAGAGTATTATGCTCGATCGGCCCAGGCGACCCCGGATCGATCGCTCCTACAAATTCAAGCAAAGTTAAACCAATTGAGTTTGTTGATCGATCGCCAAGATTGGTCTGAGGCAGAGGTTTTGTGGCGTTCCATCGAACCTCAATCCACTCAATTTGGGTCGAATCGCGCCGGACTTTACGCTCAAATTAATCTAGCTCAAAGCTTGATCAAATTAGCTCAGTCGCCTGCGGAAACTTTGAGTTTAAGCGATATTGACACAATGCTCGATCGCTCTGTCGAAGGAGCAAACAGTTTGGGCGATCAACGAATACAAGCTTATATTCTGGCAGCGAAAGGCAAACTATCGGAAATCCAACAGCAGTATCAGAAAGCGGAAAATCTCACAACTGAGGCTTTGAGTTTAGCACCGGCGTTTCAATCTCCCGATATAGCTTACCAATTGTTTTGGCAACTGGGGCGGATTCGGAAAGCTCAGGGAAATACAGAAGGGGCGATCGCTCAATATACTCAAGCTGTGAATGTACTGTCTTCTTTGCGGGGCGATTTGGTGACAGTCAATCCCGAAGTGCAATTTTCGTTTCGGGAAAGTGCCGAACCGGTTTATCGGGAATTAGTCGGGCTGCTTTTGCAAGAGGAATCTCCCAGTCAAGCTAAGTTGAAACTAGCGCGCCAAACGGTGGAATCTTTGCAGTTGGCGGAATTGGACAACTTTTTTCGGGATGCTTGCGCTGATGCTAAACCAAAGTCGATCGAGGAAATAGATCCGACAGCGGCGGTGATTTATCCGATTATTTTGAGCGATCGTTTGGAGGTAATTTTGTCAATTCCCGGCAAACCCCTGCGCCGCTATACTACTAAGAAGTCTCAAGCCGAGTTGGAAACTGCCTTCCGACAAGCCAAAAATACCATCAGGCCTGCTTCTTTCCCCCGCGACAGGAGGCGATCCGTTGAACAGGTTTATGACTGGTTAATCCGCCCTGCGGAAGCAGATTTGACGGCTAGCGGGATTAAAACCCTGGTATTTGTGCTCGACGGTTATTTGCGGAATTTGCCGATGGCTGTGCTGCACGACGGTGAAAAGTTTTTGGTAGAAAAATACAGTATTGCTTTAGCGCCGGGACTGCAACTGCTGGCACCCAAACCGCTGAGGGAAGTCAAGTTAAGAGTGCTCACCGCTGCCCTCTCAGAAGCGCGTCAAGGCTTCTCGGCTTTGCCGGGGGTGACGCAGGAAATTCAACAAATTGCTGCCGAGATGCCTGCAAGTTCGCTGCTGAATCAAGATTTTGTCAGCGGGCGGTTGCACGATCGAATTAAAGCTTTGTCTTACCCGATCGTCCATTTGGCAACTCACGGTCAGTTTAGCTCGAATGCGGCGGATACTTTTATTGTGACTTGGGATCAGAAAGTGAATGTTAAGGAGTTCGATCAACTCCTGCGAGCCCGCACTGGGGAGAGACAACAGCCGATCGAACTTTTGGTTTTGAGTGCTTGCGAAACTGCTTCGGGCGATAACCGCGCGGCTTTGGGTTTGGCCGGGGCCGCAATTCGATCGGGTGCCCGCAGCACCGCCGCCACCCTTTGGCAAGTCAACGACGAATCTACAGCTATCTTTATGACTGAGTTTTACCGGCAGCTTGCTTCTTCTAAAACCAGCAAAGCTGAAGCCCTCCGCAACGCTCAATTAACTCTGTTGCAAAACCAACAGTATCAGAATCCGTATTTCTGGGCACCTTTCGTGCTGGTGGGCAATTGGCAGTAATTTAAGATGGGGCATCGGGCATCGGGCATGGGCATCGGGCATTGGGCTGGCAGTCAACAGACAACTGACTCAAATGCAGTTGGTTTTTTGTTAAAGTTTGTAAACTGTTAAGAGTGCTTTCTGCATCTAATATTTTTTCGAGGAGTCCCATGAAGCAACTTTTGATTGCTGAGCGCTTTTGCCTGATTGCCCACGTCTTGTCAATGGCTTTTGGATTGGCAGGGTTGCTGCTGATTTTACCCCGTCCCGAATTGGTGATGAGTTTGCCACCAGCAGGGCAAACGCTATTCCAGTGGGGGATGGCTGGGGGTGGAGTAGTTTATATCATCTTTGGTGCTGCAGCGGTTGCTCTCTATGCCTTGCGGACGTTGGGTTTGGGTGCAACTCTGGCTTTTTTACTGCCTTCTGTGTTTTTGTCCTTGAGTAGCGAGTTGCTGGGAACGAGTACGGGTTTTCCCTTTGGCCACTACCACTATTTGAGCGGTTTGGGTTACAAAATTGCAGGGCTGGTTCCGTTTACAATTCCCCTCTCGTGGTTTTATCTGGGACTGGTTTCCTATGTAATTGCTCGCGCTGGAGTAGCTGGCGGTAAAAGTGAACTCAACTGGGTGCGCCAAGTGGGGGCGATCGCCCTTGGTGCTTTGCTGCTAACAGCTTGGGATTTTGTACTAGATCCGGCGATGAGTCAAACTTCTGTGCCTTTTTGGGAGTTTGAGGAACTTGGGGCTTTCTTTGGGATGCCTTACCGCAATTTGGCCGGCTGGATGGGTACGGGGGCGCTATTTATGTCTGTAGCAGCTTTCTTGTGGAGAAAAACACCGATTAAATTAGAGCGATCGGAATTGGGTTTGCCCTTAATTGTTTATTTGGTAAACTTTGCTTTCGGAGCAATTATCACTGTAACTTCGTTGGATTCTCGGTTCTGGTTCCCGACATCGCTAGCGGTGCTTCTGGGCGTAGTTCCGGCGATCGCGTTAAGCTGGATCGCTAAACCCGCAGCAGGTGACGTAACCGAAACAATGCCGTCTTTGGATACATCTGTTATTACGGCTGAAATTCCACCTCAGCCCGTGGGCGTTTTGCGTAAGTGAGTTGCTAGCAAGTAACTGCGGCTGATTTAGCAAAAATTTACACTAAATTTTGAGCTAGTTTAAAAACCCGGTTTCTACCAGAAACCGGGTTTTTCAGTGGCAATTTTTTCATTCCCAATTCCTGTAATATGTTTGAGGTCAAAATTTTATTAAATTTTTTAAATTGACATCAGTTACCAAAAAAATGATCTGTAAATAAGCTCCCAACCCATATCCCGTCAGTCATTCCCAATTTTTCAATTATTCAATTCTTCAATAGTATGGTTTTCCCGATCGCCCCTCACCTGTTCTCTCAACCGCTGACAACTATCATCCTTGTCGCACTTCTGCTACTGCAATTGCCCGCCGCAGCCCTTCTTATGTCTCGTTTGATTAAAGGCCCATCGCGCATCCCGCCCCTGGAACCGGATTCGCCGACGCTGGATTTGTTAGGTGCTTGTACTGCGGTAGTACCGACTTTGAACGAAGCCGATCGCATTTCGCCTTGTTTGGAAGGATTAACCCGCCAAAGTTACGAACTCCGAGAAGCGATCGTGGTTGACAGCTATTCGGTAGACGGAACCGGAGATTTAGTCAAAGCTGCAGCACAAAAAGACCCCCGGTTTCGCTTGATTAACGACGATCCGCTGCCGGCGGGCTGGGTAGGGCGTCCCTGGGCGCTGAATGCGGGTTTTTTGGCAAGTTCCGAGAAGTGCGAGTGGATTTTGGGGATAGATGCG
This sequence comes from Microcoleus sp. Pol12B4, assembly GCF_036701385.1. Classification (NCBI taxonomy): domain Bacteria; kingdom Bacillati; phylum Cyanobacteriota; class Cyanophyceae; order Oscillatoriales; family Microcoleaceae; genus Microcoleus; species Microcoleus sp. Pol12B4. Next base: position 7,280 of record NZ_JAUBQR010000198.1, read on the forward strand.
GATACTGTGCCGCATCCGGGTTTGATTGCGAGTTTGCTGAAGACGGCGGCGGCTGGAAATTACGATTTGATTTCGCTGTCGCCGCAGTTTATCCTCAAGTATCCGGGGGAGTTGTGGCTGCAACCTGCTTTTTTAATGACTTTGGTTTATCGGTTCGGGCCCACGGGAACGGGCGGGGATGTGCCGGAACGGGTGATGGCGAACGGTCAGTGTTTCTTGTGTAAGCGCGAGGTTTTGGTGGCTTTGGGGGGCTATGAGGTCGCGAGGGGTTCGTTTTGCGATGATGTGACTTTGGCTCGCTATGCTGCTGCTAAGGGCTTTAAGGTGGGCTTTTTGGATGGGGCTAAGGTGTTGAAGGTGCGGATGTATGAGGGGGCGATCGAGACTTGGAATGAATGGGGTCGATCGCTCGATTTGAAAGATGCTGTTTCGGGCGGTAAAATTTGGGGTGATTTGTGGCTGTTGCTGGCGGTTCAAGGTTTGCCGGTGCCGATTGTGTTGTGCTATTTGCTGTTTGGTTCGCTGCCGCCGGTTGGTGTCTTTCCGCACTTTTGGCTGTTGGGATTGAATGTATTTTTGGTTGCTGTGCGAGCGGCTTTGTGTTTCGCGATCGCACCTTCCTACGATACAACTGGGGCATCTGGTAAATGGCTGTTTTGGCTGTCACCTTTGGCCGATCCGTTGGCGTTTTTGCGAATTCTAATTTCTGCTTTAAATCAGCCTACTCAGTGGCGCGGCCGAAAGTATGAATAATCGTTAAATTTTGGCTAGACCTTTTAAAAGGGTAGAAGTGCGATCGCCCTTTTGTATCGAATGGGCGATCGTACTTTTCTTGATTTCCTAAATCAACCGGAAATTAGCCGATGTAATCGCATTGGCACTCACTCCAACCATCACACCTAACTGCTCCCCTGTCAAGAGGTTTTTGATGATAGTTCCCTGAGTGTTTTGAGTTATTTCTAACTGTCCAAAACTCAAACCACCACCTAATCCAATCAAATCTTGACCGACGGTAAAATCAGCGATTATATCAAATCCTTGACCGGCTTTTAAGGCAAAGATATCGTTGCCGCTACCGCCGACCAAACTATCATTGCCCATGCCTCCGTCAAGGAGATCGTTGCCTTTCCCACCAGTGAGAGTATCGTTATCTGCGCCTCCGAAAAGAGTATCATTTCCGGCACACCCTCCCAGGATATCTGCTCCTTCATCACCGTTGATTAAGTCATTACCTTCACCGCCGCAGATGGTATCTGAACCTAACTGTCCAAACAGATTGTCATCACCTTGACTGCCAAGCAGGATGTCGTTACCTTTGCCTCCATATAAGGTGTCATTATCCTTGCCACCATCGATGAAGTCATCATCTTTGTTGCCATAAATGATGTCAATACCTTCGCGGCCATGTAACAAGTCATTGCCTTTGCCTCCAAAGATTAAATCGTTACCAGACTCGCCAAGGATGATGTCGCTTCCTTCATCTCCGTAGAGAATATCTTCATCTTTGCCTCCGGCGATGAAGTCATTGCCTTGGTTGCCATTAATAATGTCATTATCGGCACCACCGTATAAGTTGTCATCTCCGGATTTGCCCTCGAATATATTGGCAGCATTGCTACCTAGTAATTCATCGTTTTGGGCAGTGCCTATTTGAAGGCCGGATGCGCCGAGTATGGTGTTTTCAACTGAGTTGGGTCGGTTTAAGTTGGGATAGGTAATTTGGTCGCAGATGCAGTCATCGTCTGAGAGGTTATTAGTTATTGGCGTGGGAGTTGGTGTTTCCGATGGTGTCGGGGTTCCTGATGGTGTCGGGGTTGCTGATGGTGTCGGGGTTGCTGATGGGGTCGGATCGATCGCTGTTGGGGTTTCGGTGCCGATTCCGGTGCCGATTTCGCCAGAGGTAGGTTGATAAGGAACGATCAGGTCTTTGGGGTCAATCGTCTCGAAGGTGGGGCGAACGGTGGGGTCATTCACGCTCAGTTGTGCCATCTTCTCCAGGATCTTTTCTTTGGTGTTGTCAGCGAGGAACTGCTCGATAGTCTGGGTTCCCGCTCCCAATTGCGCCAGTCCGACTGCGATTTGACCAACTGATACTGCCTGCAATTTGGTAATTTCCGTAGCGATATCACTTAATGAGGGACCGCTAGCGGTGAGTTCCTGAACAATTTGATTGCCTAGCGCCATTATTTGTGCAGCAGCCGAGCCGACCCTAGCTAACGGCTGTGTGTTGAGATTGCTGTCTTGCGTGGCCACACCAGCGATCGCCGACTGTACGATCGCCTGAATTGTCTCTGGTTTGCTCAAGTCAACTGGAGTACCGGCTTTAAGCGTATCGGCGATCGCGGCGGCTGCCCTATTTCCGAGTTGAGTGAGGGGTATTTCCGAAGCCCCTTCAATAAGTTTCGTCACCTGGACGATCGTGTTTTGCACCATGACCATCGAGGCAAACACTCCCACACCCTTCGCGTCGCCATTGGCGATCGCTTCCAGGGGGTCGTAGCTGCCCAAATCAACATCAGCCGGCAGCCCCAGCGCCAATTTCACTTGAGTTTCAGCAGTTTCAGGGTCAATGCCTTGCTGGGCTAACTCAGCAATGATGGTAGTTAAAGGTGTCACCACCTCAGACTCGGGAGTAGAAGACAACTGTGTCTCTAGGGGCAAATAGGTAGAGATATCTATCCCGTCGGCCATGACAATTTTGCCTTCGGTATAGTCGATCTTGCCATCTTTATTGTTGTCGAACTTTTCTAGTTCTACTGTGAGGTCGAAGCTGCCATCAGGGTTGGTAAAGGCGAAGGGCTCGGTATCATCTTGCAGGCTATTGAAGTTGGCGTCAAAGAAGACTTTTCCGCCAGTGATGTAACCGTCAATGGCACGACTCTTGCGCGTCGAACCAATTCCCAATCGGAAGTTAGCCAGTTCCATCTCACCCAGGCGCTTCTCGTAAGCCGTGGTCCAACCAAATCTCCAATACTCAGCCTTAAAATCTAGGGTGGCTTTAACATCACCATTGATTTCAAACAGGCTCAGCGGTTTGCTAATACGGGAAGTAATTTCTGAGGCACGAATTTTGCCATCGCCGCTAGTGCCCTTGCTCAGGTCTTCACCGACATCGAGCAAGTCAAACTTAGCATTCGCCTCAATTCCGCCCGTAAGATAAGCTCTTGCCACTTTAGCATCAACCCCGCCCCCAGCCTTAATACTAGCTTTGAGCTTGAGTTCATTAACGTCCGGCCCCGTACCATCCGCATTTTGGCGATCGCTCACGTAGAAGCCATCGAGAACTTTAGAGGCATCTGAGGCCTTAAAGCCAGATTGTTTCCATTGAGAAAGTCCAGAAGTATCAAAGCCGAACCCAAAGTTCGCTTTAGCTTCAAAGTTTCCCTGTAACTTGCCGTTGACACCTACATTTACAACGGGAATTGAGTAGATAGGAAACGTTTGGTCAATTGTGAACTTAAAGTCTAGCTTCGGCACTTGATAGGCGAACAGGGTGACATCCGGTTTACCCATCAGTAAATTGATCGCGGTGCCAGGATTGGTCAAGATGGGTAAACTCAGCCCAGGCATCTTTTGGAATAGGTTAAGCAACTCTTGAGTCTTTCCCTTCGACTTCGATTTAGCTTGGTCAGTAGGAGATGCCGCTGTTTTGGTTTGAGTTGTCTTAGCGGTTTTAGTATCAGCCTTGGGATCGGTGGCGTCGAAATCTATCTTATAGTCACCCAGGTCTATAGCAATGTTGCCATTTTGAGAGGAAATATCGTTGAGCAAATCACTAGCCTTGCCGATATCCTGAAGGCCATCTAGGAATCGAGTATCGATTTTTTTGCCTGCGACAGAAGCACCTGCTTCGATCAGCGTGACCTTGCGATCGCCGTTTTGGTCGAAAAATTTCCTGACAACCTCGAATTCAGACAGCGGTTTAATATCGCTGTTGAGTGCATTGATGATAGGAAGAGCTGGCTTAACAACATCATTGACTTTAGTGATGACAGGTTTAGCAAAACCCGTGATAAAGCTCCCCAAGTCGAGCTGCATATTCTTGAACTCAACACTGGGTTTTTGCGGCCCACTGCCTTTCCCATCCTTATACGAAAGCGGCGAAAAACCTGCGTTGAGGTCGAAGTTGAATGACGGAATCGCAGCACTGCCATTAACGCTGGTTTTTGCACTCAGGCCGAGGTTGGCTTTGGTGTCTAAACTCGTACCAATCAAGTCCGAGAGTTTATAGTTTCCCTTGCTGAGTTCAGTGAATGTCAGTCGCCCGTCATTTATCCCTCCTTGGGCGGTAGTTAAATCTTTCAGAGATGCCTTAAAGTCACCGGTAATTTTAGTGGGGTTAGCACCGTTGTTCGCTAGATCCACTTGCAAGAAACCTAGATTGGCCTTGCCCGTAAAATTATTGGCTAACCCGACTTCAGCGTTGAGGGCAAGCTTTGTATTCGTAGTATCGAAGAAGATCCCATCCTTATTCAGACCCAATCCCAAGGAAAAGTCGTACTTGAACTTGGCGTCGGCATCGCCCTGAGTATTCAATCCCAGCGCTGGCAGTCCCAAATTACCATTCAGTCCCAGGGTCTTTGCGTACTCTTTGCTGAGGCTGACCAGAACTTTGGCTTCTCCGTTTGCCCCAACTGAGCCTGTAATTGTCAGGTTGGGGAAGTCTTTGCCAAGGGAAGTCTTAATGGTGTCTTGAAACTTCACCTTATCGAAGCTTGGCGCCGCTTTCAGGTCGGTGATTAGCCTGTTCTTAATACTGTTTAGAAAATCAGGGGCAATGGCGTTGAGTTTATCACCCACCACCGGGATTTGAGCCGCCAGATTGTTGGTCAGGGACTCTTGCAGCTTGTTGAAGCCTAAATCAAGAGCGATGATATCAGTCTCATTGTCAGTATTAGTAACTGCGACATCGTTGGCATTAACACCGCTGTAAATAGTATCGGTACTGGTAGCGGGTGCGGTGACAATGTTGTATGCCACATTCCCATCTACTACAAAGTCATCTACTCCGGTGACAGTGACGGTTTGGGGAGTATTCCAGTTATACGGAGTGAAAGTTAAACTCGGTTTATCTATTGTCCCTTCAGCCGTGTTATCCGATGTCGTCCCGATCAACACATCTGCTGTAGGCTGGCTATCTAGAACTACCCCAAAATAGGCAGTTCCCCCCGCTTCTGTCGTTCTTAATCCAGTGTGAGTGACAGTAATGCCTTTGGTGTCGTTGTCAGTATTAGTAACTGCGACATCGTTGGCATTAACACCGCTGTAAATAGTATCGGTACTGGTAGCGGGTGCGGT
>NZ_JAUBQR010000416.1:0-1897 GCF_036701385.1 Microcoleus sp. Pol12B4
AATAAATCCTCAGCATTTAAGAAATTGGTTTGCTAACTGTTGCTATTGTACCTCATAACAGCGGAAAACGCTGTATCTGAATACTCTGTAACTTTCTCCTTGATATGACCAACTAGGGCTTTCAGTTGCTCACTATTTCGTCTATTTTCTCCCGTTTTTATTTGAGCTAGAGCGGCAGATTGAAGTCCTTGCGTTTCTGAGTTGTTTTGATCTTCTTCCGTTTTTGTTTGAGGGAGAGAACCAGACTCAATTTTTTGCGTTTCCGACTTTGCTATATATTCTTCATATTCTTCCAATTTTGTTTGAGCAAGCTCTGAATACTCTGTAACTTTCTCCTTGAGCTGACCAACTATACCCTTCATTTGCTCACTATTTTGAATATCTGTGACCTTCTGTTGGGCTTGATTCACAATCGACTTAAATTTATCTCCAAAGCCAACCATTAGAATACCTCCCTTAATCCACTCGGTCAAAACATGACTGAGTTTGTTGAAATAAACTGTAATTAGAGTTACAGGGTAGAAAACGGCAAGCGTTAAATTTCTACACTTACGCTTTATATTTCTCCCATTATCATTAGGAATCAAAGGTTTGTCGAGCCAAAAATGCTCTATTTTGTGGGCAATTTTGTGAGCGACGCCCACTCGCCCTCTGTAAAAAATGTTTGTAAATGCCAGAAAATGTTGGAAAATGTTAGGTATAATACGAAAAATCCCCACATCTGCGATGCTACATGAATCTTAACGAAGTGTTAAAAATGGCTGACGAGATAGTCTTTGCCAAGACCGATCAGCACCTCGATAACTTACAAGAGGCAATTCTGCGAGGAACCATGCAAGGTGAGAAATACACCAAAATTGCCGAGGAGATTCACTGTAATGAGAGTTATGTTAGGCAAGTTGGTTCGGAATTATGGCAGATAGTTTCAGAAGAGTTCGGGGAAGATGTTAATAAAAAGAATTTTCGATCGGTAATGGGAAGGTTTATATTTGAAAATGTCTCTAATTTTGAAAACGTAGCAATTAGTAGTTTTAACACCTGTGGAGAACCTACACACCCGCCAAATAGCCCAAACTCACAGCCACTAAATCAAGAAACATCTAACTCAAAACAAACCAAAACTCTAAATCAAGATTTAAGCGAAATGCCGGAGTTGGGCGATTTCTTCGATCGCACTCCCGAACTCCACACCCTCACCACCTGGATTCTACAACAACGCTGTCGCCTCATCACCCTCACCGGCATCAGCGGTATCGGGAAAACCACCCTAGCAGTGCAACTCCTACAACAAATTAAAGACGAGTTTGAGTACGCAGTTTGGTACACTCTAGACGAATTCCCCACCCTAGAAAAATTTCAATCTAACCTAATACAGCTTTTTTTCCAGTCAGAAAAACAAAATTCATCCCCAACAAACCAAAAACGCTTACCGCTGATTAAGTATTTACAAAACCATCGCTGTTTAATCGTCTTAGATGACGTTCACAACCTTTTCTGTAGTGGCGAATTGGCAGGAAAATATAAACCAGAATCCGAAGAATATCGCTCTTTATTCAAACAAATAGAAAAATTATCCCATCAAAGCTGCTTTATGTTACTCGGTTGGGAACAACCGAGAGAAGTGACTCAAGTTAAAAGCCAAAATACTTCTATTCGCACCTTACAACTCAAAGGTTTAGACATCGCAGCCGGACGGGAAATACTCAGAGATTATGGGGTAGAGGAAAGCGACAACAGTGAAGCACTCATTCATCGCTACCAAGGCAATCCCCTATGGTTAAAAAGCGTGGCGAATCTGATTCAAGACTTGGGTGGAGGCGTGACAGAGTTATTACCAAATGATACTATATTGTTGCCGGAAGATTTGAAAGATGTTTTACAGCAGCAGTTCGATCGC
>NZ_JAUBQR010000417.1:0-1893 GCF_036701385.1 Microcoleus sp. Pol12B4
TCGACCCCACGGTAGAAGATGCTTACTGGCAAAGCAACTACAGTTCCCGTCCTTACGTGGACACGAGCGCAACTTACGAAGACTATCAGCCTGCATACCGCACCGGTTATGAGGGATACAGCCGCTATGGCGCTAGTGGTAAGAAATTCACCGAGATCGAACCGGATTTGCAGCGCGACTACGAAACAAATCGCGGTAAGTCTAATGTGACTTGGGAAAAAGCTAAGCACGCCACGCGCGACGCTTGGGATCGGGTGGAACGCGCTGTTCCTGGCGACATTGACAAAGACGGCCGCTAAGAGCGATCGCAAGTATTTCTCAGTCTTGGACGCACACAAACTCAAGCGTTCCGATTATTTTTAGCCGGGTACCGGAATGGAGGGAAGTGTTGATAAAAAAAAACCGGCTGCTGCGTCTTGGACTGTAGTTGATAGGTGACACAGTTTTTAACGCGAGTTTAGCGAAGTTTTTGGGGATTTTCAGCCCCTCTCTACATCGGAGAGGGTATTTTTATGCACCGTTAAAATCGCATTTTTCAGCACGATTTTTCTTTCACAGGGCTGTTCGCTGTGAGAACTCGCTATAGACGTATAGGCTTTGCTGTGCGGGACGATCGCACTCCTAAAAAATGCTTTTTACAAAATCGCGATGCTTCCATTTGAGATTAACATTTTTTTTTAACTATTAGCCTTAAAATTAAACTAATTCAGGACTGAGGCATCGATCGCATATTTTTGTCATTGTTCGCGATGCGCTTTCTTCAATCGCAGCCGGATCGTAAAGGGTCGGTGGCTTCAAGTCCGATAATTGTTAATCTAAATCCTCTCATTCAAAATTGGTATTACTTGTGGATGAAATGTTGGAAAGAGCTTGGACACTCAAGCAAAATTTAATTGACTTTGTGCTAGATGCTGAGGGAGAGTTGGCGGTCGCTTTGGAAGCTTATGCTGCAGCTCGATCGACCGGCGAGCGCTACGACATTGCTCAGCAAAATCAAGTGATTGACAGTTTTACAGTCGAAGGTAAAGTCGGAGAGAAAACGCCGATCGACCTATTTGTCGAAAGTCAGCCAGATTTAACCGAGAGCGATCGTAGCTTGCTCGAAAGTTGGGAGCACAGAAGCTTCGCTGGCTTGTTTGAAATCACTCAACTTTTCCCCGACAGGTTTGAACTGATGAACTGGCTGACGGCAAAGCACTACGTTGTTAAGCCCAACAGTCCTAATTTTCTTGCAGAAATGTCTCGCTTTAAGTTAGGAGAAATCTTGCGAGCTCGGATTTCTCCCCTCACCGATGACTGGTGGATACTTTCGAGCTCTCCCATCCTGATGGGGAAATTAGGTAAGCCGAAGTTAGCGGTGGCGATCGGCAATTTCAAGCAAAATCACAAAAAGAACCTGTACAGCGATGCGCCGGAATTGTTAGAGCAAGCTTGGCAGTCAGTAGAACACTACCACGAAGATTTTACCGAATTTTTTGGCAGTGATGAATTGACGCTATCGGGATATCACCTGAATAAACAGTTGGCTGAATTTCAGGAATTTATCACTAAAAAACGCCTAGCTGATATCGGCATTGATGAAAGTAAATCTCTAGCGGATATCGTTGAAGATGCCGGAGTCGATCGAGAAGAAGTCAAAGCAGCCGCCATCGCCGCAGCAGGTGCCGATGCTAACGCAGTTGAGGTAATGCTCGACAGCAATGCTAGTTCAAAAATGGTGATGCCGAAAGTCGAATTGCCCGATCGCTTCAAGAAAGCCGAACAGGTGACAGCACTTTCTCATCCTCGCTGGGGACAAACCTTTTTGTCTACTTACGCTCAATTTACTGCACTGCTAGCAGCCGAAAACTTTTCAACCGTTCCCGGTTACGAAAAGCTGGTGCGTAACTATCT
>NZ_JAUBQR010000199.1:0-12465 GCF_036701385.1 Microcoleus sp. Pol12B4
TCATTAAATAATCACATCGGTGCGATTTGGTATTTTATCCATCACTACAATTTATCATTACTTGTTTAGGACTACCTAAAAAAGCAAGGGGCGAGATCAAAAAAAATCCCGCCCCAGCTTCAATTAAAAACTACCTTTGATCCCAAGCCTTAGCGGCATCAGCGACAGCTAGCTCTACCGACTTCTCATCCAACATTGCCGCCTGCAAATTGTCATAAATCGCCTTTTGCAGCTTTTTAACATCCTTGAGAGGCGGAATCAATAGCTCGGCGGAACTCAACCCAGAAGCACTAACAACCCGAGCTTGATCGGCAGCAGGAGCACCAGTCGGAACGGTCTTAAAATAATCGTCCTGCAAAGCCTCAACCGTAGAAGGCAAAACATTAGCAGCCTTAGCAAAAGCCAACTGATTTTGAGAATTAGTCACGTACAGAGCAAACTTGACAGCATCATCAGGGCGCTTGCTGTCGCGGGGTACAACCAAATTCATCACCGCCACAGTCTTCTTGCCTGTTTCCCCCGTAATTTGAGGCGCAGCAGCCGAAACAGCACCAATACTCGGAGCATTCTCAGCAATCGCCTTCAAAAACTGAGGCCCCGAAGCTAAAAAAGTAGTTTCCCCAGCTTGATAAAGCTCGATCGCCCTGCGATGTCCCTGCACCAAAACATCCTGCGGCAAAAGTCCGTTTTTGTACAAATCTACCCAATACTGAAAAACAGCTTTGCCCTTATCAGAATTAAAAGCCGCCTTGCCTTTAGCGTCAATCAAAGGCACACCCATCTGCACGAAAGATTGTAAAACCTCGGCCGAATCTTCCGGCACAAAAGTCACAAAAAAAGCAAACTTACCAGTCTTTTCCTTCACCTGCTTCGCCACCTGTGCCAACTCGGCATAAGTAGCGGGAGGCTTAGAAATTCCCGCCTTCTTCAACAACTCCGTATTGTAAATTGTCACCCCAGTCGTGAGATACCAAGGAATGCCAAAACTCTTGCCGTCGAGCATACTAGCTTTCCAGATATTTGGCAGATAGGTCGATCGAACTTGCTGCGGAATTCGAGAATCCAAATCCAGCCAAGCATTGCGTCCCGCCAAAAGCGAAGCAAAATCGGGATTTAGGTTCACCACATCCGGCGCTGTTTTCGCCGAAACAGCCCCCAAAATCTTGCTTTCCATCGCCGACCAAGGAACGTCCACCCAACGCACCTTCACCCCTGGATTTTCCGCTTCAAAACCGGCGATCGTCTTGTTGAAATACTCAGTAAACTGAGGTTGAAGCTGCATAGTCCAGAACTCGATTTCCTGCGTATTATTTGCCTGGGAATTAACAGCAGGCTTGCCGCAACTCACCACCGCAGACAGCAGCAGCCCCACTAGCCCAAAAACAGCAAACAGTTGCCAAGATTTACGTTTCATAGAATAAAATTTGAGAGTTATGGGAACCGTTAGATAACAAAGCGTGAAACGAAGCTATCCCGTTCCCCGCAGGGGTTCCCGTTCCCCGTAAGGGTTCCCGTAGGGTAGGGTAGGGAATCGCCCGAATCAAGCGCGATCGAGTCAGTAACAGAGTTTTGTACCTGGACCCAGGAGCGAGATAGTCTGTTTTTGTGCAGAATCGGCAGTTTTTCGGTCGATCGAGCTGGAATTTATTGACATTCGCAGCAGAATAGCTATTGTCAAGTAAATTGGATAGCATAAAATCGGAACTAGCGATCGCGCAACACAGACGGAGCGGCGTAGCTACGGCGGGATACCGAGATTACAGCACTATTTCGGCAGTTGGAAACCAACCCTCCAACACCGGACTCGCTGAATCAGGCTGGCCAACAACAAAAGAAAAAAATAGCAATTACCGGCGACCCAATCACATGGTTAACTTTTTCAAAGGTCTACTTTCCCAACGCCAGCCAGGAATCGGGATCGAAATAGCCCCAGACCGCATCAACATCATTCAGCTCGAAAAGAAAGCTCAGGCATTAAAATTAGGCATCCTAGCCTCCATAGAAGTTCCAGAAGACATAGTACAAGAAGGACAAATAGTCGATCCGCCGGGAATGGCAGAACTCATACGCGCCGTCCTAGCCGAAAACAAAATCAAAGCCAAGCGAGTAGCCACAGCCATTCCCGGCCGCGAAGCCGTCATCCGCCTCATCCCAGTTCCTGCAGAGCTCAACGAAGAAGAACTGCGGGATTACATGAACGCAGAAGCAGGACTGTACTTGCCGTTTCCCAGAGAAGACGCCGACGTAGACTATCAAAAAATAGGCCTATTTGTAGATGACGATGGAGTAGAAAAAGTGCAAGTCGTGTTAGTAGCAACCCGCAGAGAAGTTACCGACACATACATCGAAACCTTCAAAGAAGCCGGACTGATTATAGACGTACTAGAAGTAACCAGTTTTGCCCTAATCCGCACCCTCAAAGAACAACTGCAACAATTTTCCTCCCAAGAAGCCGCAGTTCTCACGGCCATAGAATTTGACAGCACCGAGTTAGCTATAGTAGTGGACGGCATACCTCAGTTCAACCGTACGATCCCGATCGGCACCTACCAAATCCAGACCGCCCTCAACCAAGCCATGAACCTGCCGCCAACCAGAGACACCAGCGAACTGCAAGGCATGACCCTGCCAGTGACAGATACAATGGGGGCATCGGGAGACGCCAATCCCGGCACAAATGCGATGATAAAAGTCTTGGGAGAACTAGCAGACGAACTGCGCCGCTCAGTAGACTTTTACCTCAACCAGAGCGAAGAACTCGAAGTAGCGCAACTGCTGCTAGCGGGTCCAGGAGCTGCGATCGGCAAACTAGACGAATTTTTTATGCAAAGATTAAGCTTGCCCGCATCTCAAGTCGATCCCATCGAAACCCTAGGACTCGAAATCAGCCAAGAAATTACCCCAGAACAGCGAGCAGGTTTAGGAGTCGCGCTAGGTTTAGGACTAAGGGAGGTTATGTGACCTAACAGTTTTAGATGAGAGAAAAACCGATTTGAGAATTTTAGGTAAAAATCCCTTCTAAAAGAAGAAGGTAGAAAGTAGAAGGTAAAATATTGGAGGTAGAAGGTAGAAGGTAAAAGGTAGAATATATCTGAAGTAGAAGCAGCCCCTTCTTTCAGTAGAAGGCAAAAAGTTGTTTCTTTCTTCCCTAAATAAATCCTTCACTTGTACCAGCAATCTTGGGTTCTGTCTAAAATCTCAAATTTCAAATTTAAATCTATAGCAACAGCCAAGACTGTTAGGACATTCTTAATTGCTCAAACATAACCTGTAAATCAGTTTTACCTTCTTCCTTGTGTCTTTTACCTTCTACCTTGTGCCTTCTGCCTTCTTCCTTCTGCTATAAAATCGAGAGAAGCCATGTACAGCCTAGATATTAATTTTCTCAACGACCGTCCGGACTACAAACCAGTTGCAACCAAAAGCCCAGCTAAAAAAAGTTCCGGTGGAGCCAAAGACCAACTGCCCATATATGGGGCGGTGCTGTTTGCCTTCGGGGTCAACGCCGCCGTCCTGGGCGCCGGATGGTGGGTGATTAATCAAAATAACAAGTTGGCCACAGAACAAGCAGCCATCGACCAAGAGCTGGCAAAGTTAAACACTCAAGCTAGCACCATCAAAGCCATCAACGCCGAAACTGACCAAGTTACCGCCGAATACAAAGCATTAGCTGGAGTATTCGACCAAATTAAACCTTGGTCGGCGATGCTGCAAGACCTCAGTGCCCGCACTCCGGCGGGAGTGCAAATTGGCAAAATCGAGCAAATAGACCCCAGTCCCTCCCCCGTTGCAGCAGCACCACCTCCCCCCGCCGCAACTCCCGCCGCCTCCCCGGGGGCGAGTCCGTCTCCAGCCAGCCCAGCCCCGGCTGCTGCTCCCGTCCCCGTCGTCCCGCAGCAGGCAGCAAAAGTACAAATTTCAGGGATAGCTAGTACCTTTGCTCAAGTTAACGACTTTATGCTGCTAGTCCAGCGCTCTCCTTTCTTCCTTAACACCGATACCAAACTGATAGCGGCCACCTTAAAAAACAACCCCGTACAATTACAAGTACGTAACCAAAACGCAGCACCACCAGAACTTCCCAAACTGCGACCGGTAGTGGAATATAAAATTGAAACGACGCTCAGCCCGACCGGAGCCTCCGAGTTGCTCCCCGAGCTCCGCAGCAAGCAAGCAGACGGGCTAGCAATACGGATAGAAACACTTCAAGAAAAAGGAGTGCTAGAACCACAAAAACCAGAGGTGAAAAAACAATGACAGCAAATCAGTTTATTCCCAGCAGCGCACAAGCAGAAGAGACAGGGGCTCAGGAAATATTCGGCATTAAGCTGACACCCCAAGTCCAAGCAATCGGCATCGCGGTTCTAGGCCTCCTACTCGCTGGCGGCCTCGGCTACCAGTTCGTACTTCCCGAATTCCAAAAAAGCGGCGAATTCCAGCAAAAACTTAGCGAAAGCAAGCAAACGCAACTGCAATTGCAAACTCAAATTCAAAAAAAGGCAGAAGCAGAAGCAAAGCAAGAAGAAGCAAAACAGCGTCGGGCCAACGTGACGGCAATGTTTGCCAGCGACGCCAGCGCCAACACGCTTTTGCTTGACATGACGCAACTGGTTAATAGAATCAATGCCGGCGTGCAAGGAGATGACCTCAAGGCTAAAATTACCAAGTTTGAGCCGGATATGCCCCCAGCGGCAGCAACCGCTGCGCCGGGAGCTCCAGACCCTGATATTCTCGCCGATACTTCCTTCGGGCCGTCCCTCGCTGGCAAGCTCAGACGCAAAAAATTTAAGGTAGAGTTTGAAGGCACTTTCGCTCAAACCCGCAATTTTATGCGTAACTTGGAGTTGATGCAGTCGCTGTTGGTAGTAAGGAATTTGAAATCTGAATTGCTAGCATCAAATCAGCCCATTGAAGTTGACTTTTTGAAAGGAAAAATAGTTCCTGTGGAGCAGCCGCCAACTAAAATTAAAACTGCTTTTGACTTGCACGCACTGCTGCCGTTAAAGCAAGAAGAAAAACCGCCAACTCCGGCTCCAAGTCCTGGCGCTAAGTAGCTGTAGTGTGGCGGATATTAGTTAGCTATTGTTACCAAATGGCTATTTCACAAGAAAGGAGAAGACAGCCGGTTAAATTTTGAAGATTGAAGGTAGAATTCAAAAAATATGAATGCCAGAAAAATATTTTTTATATGGCAATCAACAATTGGCTCTCAAACCTAATTTCTTCTAATACCAGTTTCCAAAAGTCATGGAAATGTATAGCAATTTTTGCAGAAGTCGTATTTTTTTACCCCAGCCCAATCCTCCCCTTACAAAGGGGATGGAGTAAGAAATCCACAAATGATGCGAGGGTTGCTGTAGGATAGCTTCTAACCCTGATATCATCAGTTATTCCCAATAGAAAAAAGAAAATCGAAAAGGGCATAACTTCTTACTTGAAAAAGGCTCGAAGCGAGAATATTTTAGTCAGTTTAGCAGCTAGCGACAAAAGACTGCGAACAGAAAATAACAAAGTGTAGTGGAGGAGAGAACGTGAAACAGCATCTACGGTTAAGTGGAGGACTCTTATGCAGCCTTGCAGGAGTTGCGATCGCCCAAGCCCCCGTCTGGGCAGCGCCGACTCAAGTCACAGGAGTGCAAGTAAGTCAAGGCAATAATGGCGTAAATATTGTGCTGGCAACAGAAAAGGGCGATCGCCCGCAAGTTTTCGCCATCAATAACGGCAATACTTACCAAGCCACAATTGTTAACACCCAGCTTCGCTTGCCACAAGGCAACAGTTTCCGTCAAGATAACCCCGCTCCAGGAATTTCTTCCGTAGAAATCAGCCAGGTAGAGGCTAACAGCATTCGCGTTGTGGTAGCCGGCACCAACGGAGTTCCCAACGGACAAATTGTGCCGGGACAAGGCCAAAGCATCGTCCTTAGCGTTGCCGGACAGGGTGGTACAGTACAGTCTGCCCAAACAGCACCTCCGCCGCCTCCGGGACTGCCGCTGAGCCAAACAGCTCCCCCGCCGGCTCCCCAAGTCCGCACGTCGCAAAACCCAGGCGTGCTGCTGCCAAATCCCGAAGTTACTGTTACCAGAAACGATCGCCCGCCCCTCCCCAGCGAAATTCAATCCCAGACAAATCAGGCTGCGCCTTTCCAGCCACGGGCCGTTGCGCCGCCCTTGGGAGATATAGCGGTGTCCAACATCGCCCCCGGCGCGGGAAATATTGAACTGAGTTCGGGAGAACGCATCCCCCGCTTGGTGCTGCGAGATGCCCCAGTCCGGGACGTTTTGGCTCTGCTTGCCCGCGCTGCTGGATTGAACATTGCTTTTACAGGCGGCGGGGCCCCTGCTCAACCGGGCCAGCCCACAGCGCCTGGTCAGCCAGGAGCCTCCGGCTCGGATGAAGGGCCGAAGATTTCTTTGGACATCGAAAATGAGTCGGTGCAAGATGTTTTTAATTACGTGCTGCGACTCAGCGGACTGCAAGCTAACCGCCAGGGGCGGACGATTTTTGTAGGGACTAGCTTGCCGATCGACTCGCGCAATATTATCATTCGGACTTTGCGGCTCAATCAAGTTCGCTCTACGGATGCAGCTAACTTTTTGAGCGCTCAAGGCGCGGAAACTCAACTGCCGATTACTCGGGTGACGATTCAAAGCGTGGGCCAGGGAAATGCGGCGCGGGATGTGGAAATTAGGGAACCGGACATTAAGGCGATCGGCGCTAGGGAAGGCACCGGGCCGCTCTTACTGAGGGGACTGTCGGTGCTGGCGGATTCTCGGCTCAATTCCATCACTTTAGTGGGAGATCCGCGCAAAGTTGACATGGCTGTGGCTTTCTTGACACAGCTAGATTTGCGCCGCCGTCAAGTTGCAGTCAACGTCAAGGTGATCGATATCAACTTGTCGGGAAATAACACCAATAACACCAGCTTCTCTTTCGGGATTAATGACAGTTTCTTCGTCAATGACGGCGGGGCGGCGATCGTCAATTTTGGCGGCATCAATCCGCCCAATGGCGACGCCGTAACTAGTGGCATAGCTAATCGGCCGATTATTGAGAACCGAGACATTCCCACTGAATTCAGGACTCCTTTCTACGATGCGAACGGCCGACGTATCGTGCCGTTTACAGGTCAAGGTCTCGAAGGCCCCGCCAAAGGTGTGTTCCTCCAGCCGACAGCCCCAATTACTAATGACCCCGGGCGAGTTGGAATTAGGGATTACATTCCTGGATCGACGACAGGCTCAGGAAGTGCAGACTTCGGCCTGTTCCCGCTGTTCCAATATCCAAGACGTTTTCTGTCTAACCTGCAAGCAAGTATTACCAGCCAGAATGCTAAAATCCTGACTGACCCGACTTTAGTTGTCCAAGAAGGGGAAACTGCGAATGTGGATATCACCGAAGAAGTGGTTACTAACATTCGATCGGAATCGCAGACAACAGAAGGTCAAACTACCAGAACGGTGACGGCAGAAAAAGGCCAGGCCGGTTTGCAGTTGGGAGTGGCGATTGATCGCATCGACGATAACGGTTTTGTCTCTCTGCGAGTCAACCCAATCGTCAGTGCGATCGGCCCGGACAGACCACTGAGCACTGGCGCAGGAGAAAATAACACTATCACCCTGCTGGCTCGGCGCTCTTTGCAGTCGGGGCTAATTCGCCTGCGGGACGGTCAGACTTTGATTTTATCGGGGATTATCCGCGACCAAGACCGGGTTACAGCGAGGAAGATTCCGATTTTAGGAGATTTGCCGATTATCGGTTCGCTGTTCAGGAGCAGTACTAAGATCAACGAGCGGGCGGAAGTGATTGTATTGCTGACGCCGCAGATTTTGGATGATAGCGATAGATCGAACTTTGGCTACCAAAACAACATCAGTCCCGACGCCCGCCAACTGTTGCAGCGCAGCCAGCCCGTCCAGCCCAGACAGTAGGAACCAAGGCAAAATGCCTTGCTGTCAACTTTCCACCCTCTTTCCCCTGAGATCGACAGTCTGACAGGGGTTTCAACCCCTGCCTCAAAGCTAAAGTCCTCTTGCATAGGACTAAGGAGTTCTTTAGTCCTATGCAAGAGGAATATAAATCAATACTCCGGAGAGTTTTTGAGACAGAAGCTGAAACCCGCATTCTAGCGTTAGCGTTTGACCTCGCTGAGAAGGCTGAAATCCTCATTCTACCATTGTTGATTGAAAACTGTCCGGACTATTGATAAATCACTCTTTCAGTCGTCTAAAGACGACTTCAGCTATGAGACAGGGACTTCAGCCCCTGGCGGGTTTAGGGAGAATGAAACAGCCCTGCCCCGCTGGGGAAAGAAAGAGGGGAAAGAAAGAAGAAAGAAGGAAAAAACTTTTCCTTTAGCTCTTGACAAATTACATTTTATTCCTTCTATTTCTTATCTTTTTAGGTTTTCAAATCCACCGAGGCGAGAAATCTTCTCTCCAAGGTGGTATTTTTTTACCTAAATTTTGGGATTAATTAAAAAAAATTAGCAAGTTCCATATAAATTAAAGGTTCCACCGATCCATAACGGTCGGCAAGACTTTAGAATAATGCAGTGAAAATTAGATGCTGTGGGGTTTTCAGCACTTAGAAACAAAAATTCCTTTTCTGACCAATTACCCTAGGGTAATTAGTATTCAGCAGGAGTTGTGATTCGGGGAAGCGGACGGGAGCAATCGGGAACCACCCAAACCTCCCAATCCACACCTCAATCCAGTTGATCACTCACGGCTAATAGTTGAACTAACTCTGTTTAACGTAATTTTGCAAATCCAGAAGGAGTTCGCAATGAACAAAGGTGAATTGGTTGATGCAGTCGCGGAAAAGGCTAGCGTGACGAAAAAACAGGCAGATGCTGTTTTGAGTGCCGCCCTTGAAGCAATCATGGAAGCTGTCTCCGATGGCGACAAGGTGACGCTGGTCGGTTTTGGATCGTTTGAGTCGCGGGAACGCAAAGCCCGCGAGGGTCGCAATCCCAAAACTGGCGACAAGATGGAAATCCCGGCAACCAGAGTTCCTGCATTTTCCGCAGGGAAGTTGTTTAAGGACAGAGTTGCACCGCCGAAAAACGCGGAATAGCTGGCGAACTGAGTCTTGATTAGACCTGTACACGGTGGGAATTTAGCTTGGGCAGCCGCACTGGCAGGCTGCCCTGCCTCTGCTATTCTCGATTTTTCTGCCAGTATCAGTCCTTTGGGTCCTCCTGAGTCGGCCCTGGATGCGATTCAAGCACACTTGAGCAGTCTGACGGCTTACCCAGACCCGGATTATGGAGAACTCAGGACTGCTTTGGGTGAGGCTTTGAATGTTGACCCGGATTGGATTTTACCGGGGAATGGTTCGGCGGAATTGTTGACTTGGGCGGCTTGGGATTTGTCGAAGCTTCCGGCGACTTATTTGGTGACTCCGGCTTTTGGCGATTACTGGCGGGCTCTTTCGGCTTTCGGGGCGAAGGTGCTCAAATGTTCTTTGGATCTCCAATTGTTGGATGCGGAGCCTGTTCGCCGATTAGTAACGGATGATTTGTCGGTTTCTAACCGTTCCCTTGTCTCCCCTTCTTTCCGTCTCCCGGTTCCTCTTGCTCTCGATGCCGATAGAGGTTTGCTTCTGAACAACCCGCACAATCCTACGGGTTTACTGTTTGGGAGAGAGGCGATTTTGCCTTATGTGAAGCAGTTAGGTATGGTGGTGGTGGATGAGGCCTTTATGGACTTTCTACCGCCTTCTGAGCAGGAAACTTTGATCGATGCTGTTGAGGAGTTTCCGAATTTGGTGATTTTACGATCGCTCACTAAATTCTATTCTCTGCCGGGACTGCGGTTGGGGTGTGCGATCGCCCATCCCGATATTCTGCGCCGCTGGCAGCAGCAGCGCGATCCTTGGCCTGTGAATGCTTTGGCTGCTGCTGCTGCTGCTGCTGTGGTTCGAGATGCTGCTTTTGAGCGTCAAACCTGGGATTGGCTGCCTGTTGCTCGCCGAGAGCTATTTGAGGGTTTGGCTAATTTACCCGGTTTGCAGCCTCTTGCAGGGGCGGCTAATTTCTTGTTGGTTGAGTCGTCGATGTCGGTTTGTTCTATTCAAAAAAGTCTGTTGGAACGACACCGGATTTTGATTCGGGATTGTTTGAGTTTTCCTGAGTTGGGCGATCGGTTTTTTCGGGTGGCTGTGCGCTCCAAGACGGACAATATGCGGCTGATTACTGGACTTGCCGAAGTTATTTATTCGTTAGCTGACAGCTGACGGTTGTCAGTTGACGGTTGTCAGTTGACTATTAACAACCAATAAAAGTTGACAAACCGATTTTATTGGTCATTTGAGCCGACATCCGAAAGAAACCCAGTTTCTATGATAAATCTTGGGTTTTGCAGCGAAGTATCTAGGAAGAAACCGGGTCTCTGACCCAGCGCGCGGATCGTCCTAAACTACTAACTAATGACTAATGACTACTGATTTCTTTATTTATGCTTGACTATGATTTAGTGATTATTGGTGGAACTCCGGCCGGACGTTATGCTGCTTTGACTGCAACTAATTTCCCGGCCCGCGTTGCTTTGGTGGAACCGCTCAGTGATTCGCAAGATTTGCCGACTGGGGGGAAAGAGTCGATCGACCTTGGTTTGAGATACACCCAAACTTTGAGGGAGGCTGCTCGTTTTGCCCAGCAGATCAGCCGCCAGCAGTTGGGGGTTCGCTGGGAAGTCGCTAATTCCTCTATGCCGATCAAATTGGGGTTTGACGGGGTTCTAAAGTGGGCCGAGGGTGTTGTTTCTAATTTGTCAGAAATTGACGATCTCGGCGTTTTGGCTGCTCGGGGGGTCGATGTTATTTTTGGCAGCGGCGAGTTTGTGGCGAAACCGGATTTGGCTTTTGTTGTCGGCGGGCGAACATTGCGATCGCTCTGTTATTTGCTAGCTTGTCCAACTCTGTCGGCGATTCCCAATATTGAAGGACTTTCGTCTGCTGGCTTTTTTACTTCGGAGACTGTCGGGGAATTAGCAAAACTTCCACAGTTGCCTAAAAGCTTGGCTGTAATCGGTGCCGATCCCAGCGGTGTAGAAGTGGCTCAAACTTTTGCTCGGCTAGGGGTTGCTGTCACTTTGGTGGTGAAAAGTTCGCACATTTTGGCTAAAGAAGACCGGGAGGCTGCTGGTTTGGTGCAAGCTGGAATGGAAGCTGAAGGAGTGCGGATTCTGACTGCAACTGAGGTGACTCAAGCTAGGGTGATTGAGGGTAAAAAGTGGATTCAAGCAGGGCCAAGGGCGATCGAAGCTGAGGAGATTTTTCTGGCCGCCGGTAGAGGACACAATTTTTCATCGTTAAATCTCGAAGCGGCTAAGGTTAAATTCAGCGATCGGGGGGTAATTTTAAATGAAAAGCTGCAAACAACAAATCACCGCATTTACGCAATCGGCGATGTGGCTGGGGGTTATCCGTTCCCTCACATCGCTAATTACGAAGCTGCAGTTGCTGTGAAAAATGCTTTGTTTTTGCCAATGTTTCAAATAGATTATCGCGGGATTCCTTGGGCAATCTTTTCCGATCCCCAGTTGGCGAGGGTTGGCTTGACTGAAGCGCAAGCAAGGCGCCGTTTTGGAGACGATCTCATTGTTTGTCGCGAATATTTCAAGAGTGTTGAAAGAGCTCAAATGTCCGGAGATACAACTGGTTTTTGTAAGATTGTCGGGCGTCGCAACGGGGAGATGTTGGGAGCAAGTATTGTGGGACCGCAAGCTGCTGAGTTGATTCACGCGATCGCTTTGGCTGTGCGTCACGGGATGAAGGTGGAGGCGATCGCCCAACTTCCTTATATTTGGTCGAGTTTTTCGGCAATTAACGGTCAAACTGCTGTTGTTTGGGAGTCGCAGCGCTTGGGCAGCAATACTTTTATCCAGAATTTGTGGGAGAATTTGTTTCACTGGCGCAGGTATTGGAAGTAAAACAATCAAAGGGGTAATTGGTAATTGGTAATTGTAAGTATGTGAGTGGCCAAATATAATTGACTTAGGCTAGTTCCATAGTCTGCTGCTGAATTTTGGCATTTAATGCCTGATTCACTTATTAGAGTGGGGCAGCTTTTTTGGCATTTGTATCAATAATTAGGCTGGCGATCCCATGAATCCCAATTTATCCCTAATCTGACACACAAACTCAATTTCCTCTGCTTCCCGCTTTAAATTCCGCTCCGCCCGAATTGTACTAATGACATTAAATTATTACCTAAACTAGACATTAAGATTTAATAGGCGATCGTATTCAAGTATCGGTTTCAAAAATACTCTTAAGTACCTGATTGGCCTCTTAAATTCCTCTTCTATTAACTGCTGTCGTTCAATCAGCATTAGCCTCCTTCATTTTCTACTGAGTCTTAACTCAAGTATCAACAGCTCTTACATACAGCGTTTTCCGCTGTTATGAGGTACAATAGCAACAGTTAGCAAACCAATTTCTTAAATGCTGAGGATTTAT